>JBEKCL010000016.1:0-28753 GCA_050014895.1 Dehalococcoidia bacterium | reverse complement strand
ACAGGGCATGGTTGATAACGACGAGATGCGATCCAGCCGCTTTCTGCCGAGCCTGCTGGAGAAAATGACCAAAAGGATCCCCTTGAGAAAGATTGGCCAGCCGCAAGAGATAGCCTACGCAGCCCTTTACCTGGCTTCATCTGAATCGAACTATGTGACTGGCCATTCAATGCCTGTGGACGGCGGCTTATCGATGCTCTAAGTGCTACCGGGTCATGTGACAGACTTACAGGACCCGCTGAACAAATTCAACTACGACCCCGGACCAGCCGTTATCTTACTCTCCACCACTTAAAGACAAAATACGGTAATTTCAGCGTTTTTGCTGCGGACATGTGCGATATACATCATGTCGTAGTCTTATAGTTATTCAGAGTAAAATTAGATATCCCTGAAGCATGCAAATCCAGGTTATTTGTGATACGGAAAATGATAATATTGGACATGAAATATTTCGATATGATAACATTACTGCAATGTTGTCCATATGTTATATAGAATCATATTAACAATATAGACATATTGACTTAACCAAATATTCAATGTAAGATTTCGGAAGAACTTATGAGCAGACGTAAGAAATTTGGACCGCAAGACATACTTGAAGATGGGAAGAAGCAGTACTATCTGTCTGATCAGCATTCCATGAGCAGCTGGATATTTTCGCAAGCGACAAATGTTCATAGTAAAGCTTTTGCTGCAGCGATTGCAAATTCAGGCACTAATATTACTGTAATGCAGTGGACTACCTTATCGCTCCTATTATCTTCACCGGGATCGATGTCCTTAACTGAAATTGCCAAATTCCTGCCGATTGAAATTCACTCGGTCAGTGCCCTAGTAGAGAAGCTGGAAATACGCGGGTTAATTAAGAGGATACGTTCAAAGAGTGACAGACGTGTGGTAAACATTTATCTGACGGAAGCCGGATTTAATGTTTTGAAAAAAATTATCCCCTTTACCTATTCCTTTACGATGAATGCAACCGGGTCATTATCAAAATCGCAACTTGTCGCACTAGATAAAATAATGCGGATAATTCGAGATAATGACTTAAAAATGTTAAAAATAGATCCAAAACAAGAGGATGAGGTATTGAACAGGCTGGCTGAAATGACCTCAGAATCCACGCATTCTACAAAGAAATAGCGGTGATCTGATCAGTTCGGTAACCGGTATTTTTAATTTATATAATCCCAACCATTTTCTTTCATGAAAATTCTGCTATTTCAGGCTGGATATCAGCTTGATGGCTGTATGCAGCTCAACAGTCTATAACCTGATTCTGAACTTATCTCATTGCGTATGTGCCTACCAATATTGATGCCAGGAATGCAAAACGCATCATGTGCGGCGTGACGATATGCCATTGTGGGACTATAATTTATTACGGTATGAAGATCGAAAAGGCGCGAGAGTTGGGGTTTTGTTTTGGTGTACGGCGTGCGCTCAAAATAATAGAGACCGCTGCAGAAGGTGACATCCAAATTGCAACCTTAGGTCCGATTGTACATAACAAAACGGTAGTGGCCAGACTAAAATCGCTGGGAGTGAGAGTGGTGGACAATGTGGATGGGCTCAAGGGAGGAGTCATAGCAATTTCTTCTCACGGTGTATCACCTGCTGTATATGAGAAAATACAATCAAGGGGAGCCAAGGTAATAGATACAACATGCCCGATTGTCCGCAGTGCCCAAAAAGCCGCGCAGCGGCTTGCAAAAGCGGGATTTGGGGTCATTATTTTTGGGGAGGCAAGTCATCCGGAGGTACGAGGCTTGCTTGGATGGGCGGGGGAAAATGCGATTGCTTCCATGGATGTGGATACTATAACCGGCGAGATTGTATCAAAGCGTATTGGAATATTAGCCCAGACAACGCAAAGCAGGGGTGAATTCACCGCTTTTGTGAACAGGCTTACTGAGAAACTTCTGCCACACGTGCAGGAAATTAGAATAATGAATACTTTATGCCAGGAGACGCAGAAGCGGCAGTCGGCGGCGGAGGAATTGGCTGAGACCAGTGGGCTTATGATTGTGATAGGCGGACATAACAGTGCCAATACACGGAGGTTGGCGGAAGTTTGCGCACCCCTGGTTGAAACACATCATATTGAAAATGCTGATGAAATAGATGCAGAATGGTTACATGGAAAGAAAAAGGTTGGGATTACTGCGGGTGCTTCTACACCGGATGAAGCGATAGACCAGGTTATCCAACGGATAGAGTCACTATATCGCGTATAGAACCGGCAGCAAATTAATAGTTTTATAGTGTCGAATCATGAATAAGCAGGCTATTGGATTAAGGGCACTTGTCTTTGCGCTGGTAATAGTTATTACGGCGACAGGGCTCACATCGTGCCAAAACAGGTTGGTGCAAGATAGCAGCTCCAGCGAAGTATATACAATTAGAGTTGACTCGGATACAGTAGGAGCAGCTTTTGGGCCGGTACAGTATGACATTGGCAATACTTACTTGGGAGAAAAGCAGTATGCTGAGGCAATAAAGGCATATACCTCCGCCATAAGGAATGGTTATAAGGATATTAACGTTTACATAAACCGTGGAACAGCGTATCTGGAACTGGGGTTAAATTCTGGCGCCATAGCGGACGCGAGCACAAGCCTGGATATGAATATCACCGAGCCTAAGGCTTACCGATTGCGTGGCAAGGCATATTATAAATCAGGTGAATATTCGAATGCAGTCGCCGATTTCTCGAAAGCAATAGAACTGGCCCCTGGAAACAAGGAAGACTATCTCGGCAGGGGCATAGCACTTGTGCAGATTGCAGAGTACAGCCAGGCAATCGAAGATTTTGTTAAGGCTGTTTCGTTGGACCCAAAATACCCGGATGCATTTTACTGGCGGGCGTTTGTCAATGAGAAATATAGGCAGAATTATCTTAGTGCCCTGGAGGACTATACAAAGGTAATAAATCTGAATAGGGCGTACGTATATGATGCCTATAATAGCCGTGGAGAGACATATATTAAACTTAATGAATTTGAAAAGGCCATCTCCGATTTCTCTGTGCTACTTGAATTCGATCCCGATTACTGGCTTGCTTATTATAACCGTGGCCTTTGTTACGCCGGCATCAAACAATATCAGAAAGCTGTCAATGATTTTCAGCTTTACCTGTCACTGGATGTGAAAAATAAATACGGCGAAGTACAGTCTGCGGATTATCTGGCGACTTACTATAAACCCTTCCTGGAAGGGTACATCCATTAATTAGCCCAATTCGTTAGTTAACAGCCGTCCCCCCAGTACGTGAAGATGAATATGTGGGACAACCTGTGTGCCATCCGGACCGCAGTTAATTGACAGCCTGTAGCCGCTGATAGCTATACCCTCTTTTTCAGCCACTTTCCTGGCTACCAGCAGCATCTTTCCGGCCAATGCCTGGTCCGACTCTGTAAGGTTGTTTATTGAGGGTATGTGTTTTCGCGGGATCACGACATCGTGAATAGGCGCTTGCGGGTTTATATCACGAAACACCACAAAATCATCATCGCTATACACCGTGTCGGCAGGTATAGCCCCTGAGGCAATTTTACAAAAAATGCAGTCCATATTTCAGGGTATCAGGCGATCCTGATAGTCTGGCAAGTAGTAGTGCGTTCAATGCCGCCGATTTTATGGAACTGCTCGGTGATAAGCTTCCCAACGGTATCCACCGACTCTCCCTCTACGACAGCTATAATATCGTAGGGCCCCATCACTGCATCGACTGTTTTTATACCGTCGAGCTTTTTAAGGGCGGTGAGAACCGATTTGGTCTGTCCTACCGATGTGGTAATGAGTACGAATGCTTTGGCTGCCATAGTCCCACCTCCTGTTTCTCAAATTTTAGCCTATTGCATTAGCTTTGCGCAAGCTTTCGACATCTGATTTTGAATATCCAAGAGCCTGCATGACTTCATCGGTATTTTCTCCCGAATAAGGTGCGAGTGTCCTCACCTGGCCGGGTGTTTCCGAAAGCTTGATTGCAATACCCGGCTGTTTAACTTTGCCAAGTTTGGGATGTTCCATCTCTATAATCATCTTTCGATGTAAAAGCTGCGGGTCGCTGGCTACTTCATCCAGCGTATACACTTTGGCCACCGGAACATCGTTCTTGATCAGGTAGTCAAACCATTCATCCCTTGATCTGGTGAGGAATATCTTTTTAAGCTCCTCCTCCACTTCTTTCCATTTGGCTTCATCCTCTTTTTGGATGAAATGCATTGGGTTAAAGCTATAGCTTTTAAGATCGTCGCGCCCAATCGCTTTACACAGATTCTCCCAGAACCATGTCTCGACGCACCCCAGGCTTATGAGCTTGCCGTCTTTGGTTTCGTAGGTTTTGTAGTATGGATATCCGCCTGCCAGTGCCCAGTCACCCTTGGGGAAGTTCAGGCCGTTGCCGAAATGCAATTGAAGGAAGAAGGTCATGAATGTGACTACGCTATCGGTATACGAGATATCTACCAGTTGCCCTTTGCCTGTTTTTTCCCTGGCAAACAGCGCTGCCAGTATGCCGGCAACTCCATGCATAGATGCGCCGGCAAAGTCTGCCAGAAAGTTCAAAGGTATTGCCGGCGGCTGGCCCGGCCAGCCTATTAAATTGAGGGCTCCGGCAATTGAGATATAGTTGATATCATGCCCCGGGTACTGGCTGTAAGGACCATCCTGACCGTAGCCGCTTAACGAGCAGTAAATGATGCGTGGATTGATCTTTTTCACAGTCTCGTAATCGACTCCCATGCGCTTAACAACTCCCGGCCGGAAGCCTTCAATCACGATGTCAGCATTTTTCAACATCTTATAGAATATTTGTTGACCTTCAGGTGATTTGAGATTAAGCCGGATGCTTTTTTTATTACGGTTTAGTGCATTGAAAGCCTGGGCGCTTTTCAATGCCTCAGCTTCCTGATTGGCGTAAACCCCAGCGCCGCGGCCGCCGGACTGAGGCAAGGCTTCCACCTTGATAATATCGGCCCCTAAATCACCAAGGACCATAGTGCAAAGTTCACCGGGCGGAAGATGTACCAGTTCAAGTATCCGTATACCCTCTAAGGCAAGCATATCCCCTCCGTATGCCATTGATGAATTGGGTAATATTACAGGGAACACCGATTGCAGTCAATGCACACAGGTAGCAAATCCCAACCAAAAAATAAATTGCATTGCACTTTCCCGATATTTGAATTAATTCCAGAATCCAGGCAATAAATAAGAGGAGAAATAATTAGGGCTATTAATCGGGCTGTTGGAATTTGTTAATTTGGCTTGTTTATTCCGAAAATGGGTGCAAGATTATCCAGTATCCTGGTGATTGATTCATCCCGGTTAAGCGTGAAAAAATGAAAACAACGCACACCATTGTCCCAGAGGTCTATGCACTGCTCTGTAGCGAGATCGATACCTGCCCGGATAACATCATAAGGGTCCTCAAGTTCCTCGAATTTAGTGATGAGCGGGATGGGCAACTCTACTCCCCCGCCTCGGCGTAACGCTCAACTTGCTGAAAGTCTGTAATAGGCATAATACCGGCGATGACCGGTATGTCGATGCCATCTTGCAGGAAACGGTCCATCATCTGGTAGTAATGGAAGTTCTCAAAGAACATCTGTGTGATGCCGAAATCTGCTCCCTGGCCGATTTTCATTTTTGTATGGGCAGTATCGATGCCCAGGTTGGATGATTCGGGATGACCCTCCGGATAAACGGCCACGCCGATACAGAAATTTTTATAATCGGCTATGAATTTAACCAGGTCGGCAGCATAACAGTAATGGATTTTCCCGTCGAACGTATCCGTCCCATATTCTTCAGGATCGCCGCGCAATGCCAGGATATTCTCGATGTCTAGCCCTTTATAGTACTCAATTACAGAAGCCAACTCAGTTTTTCCGGGATCGGCACATGTCATATGCGGCATCACTGTAAGAGCAGTATCCTGACGTATTTTACCGACAAAGCGCCTGGTTCTTTCAAGAGTGTTCGGGCCTGCATGCTGTGTTATTGATACGAATGAGGGGGAAAAAGTGTTGAGCCGGTTAATACGCTCCAGCAGCCGGTCTTCACCGATAGGCGTATTTGGCGGGAAAAATTCAAAGGAGAGGCTTTTCCCCTGGTTTTTAATTACCTCGCTGATTTTCATTTTTCTAATCCAAAATTGCGTTAATCATACAGTCGCAAGAACGTTAAATCAACTTCAGTAAATTGACAAACCGGTGTCGGCCAAATATTATGTTGACCTTATGGAAGTCCCGATTTCAATGGCCAGGATATTGGTGGAAATCCAGGAGAATGAACGGCGGGCCATTGCCCGCGAATTGCATGATAGGCTGGGGCAGTCACTGGCAGTGTTAAAACTATTACTTGGTGATGCTATAAATTCTTCCCCGGACAAAATGAAGTATACGCTTGGCGAAGCACAATCGCTGATCAATGAGATGATGTCCCTGACAAGGGACCTTTCGCTGGAGCTGCGGCCTAAAATGCTCGATGATCTTGGATTATTGCCGGCGCTTCTTTATCTTTTTGAAAGTTATACATCCCGGACGCATGTCGCTGTCAGGTTTGAGCATTATGGGCTGCATAAGAAACTGCCGCCTGACATAAGCCTGGCTGCTTACCGTATTGTTCAGGAAGCGTTGGAGAATGTGTCAAAACACGCCGGTATAGAAGATGTTAAAGTATTAGCCTGGTCGGACAGGAGGCTGCTTTGTGTACGGGTTGAAGACCGGGGTGCGGGATTTAAGCTCGATGAGTTGCCCGAAGTGTATCCCGGGGGAATAAACGGCATGCATGGGAGGGCTATGGTGGTGGGGGGCAGGCTTAGCCTGACTTCAATGCCGGGAGAGGGTACTGTAGTCTCGGCTGAATTGCCATTGGCAATTAAATCGCGCCGGGAACAGGGAGATTAGCATATGACGACTGTGGTGCTGGTGGATGATCATAATGTAGTCAGACATGGTATAAAAGCCTTGCTTGAAGCGGAACCTGATATCACTGTTACGGGTGAGGCGGGTACCGGCGTTGACGCTGCTCAAATGGTCCAGTAACTGAGGCCTGATGTTTTGATCGTGGATTTGATGTTGGCTGATATGAGTGGATTGGCGGTGATACGCCAGGCGAAGAAGAAGTCGCCTAAGACAGCCGGCATCATTCTATCTATGTATGGCAATGATTGCTATGTGGTTGAGGCGCTGCAGGCCGGCGCTAAAGCTTATGTACTTAAGGATTCATCGCCGGAGGAACTTCTGCGTGCGGTGCGTGAGGCGGCTGCAGGTCACCGCTACCTGGCGCCACCGATCTCGGACAGGGCCATCGAAGCTTACCTTGTCAGGTCAGAGGAGAGCAAGCTTGATCCTTATGACATGCTGTCCACAAGGGAGAGGGAAGTGCTTCACCTGGCTGCACAGGGGCTTACCAGCACTGAGACTGCGAATAAACTTTGCATCAGCCCCCGGACAGTAGAAGTCCACCGTGCACGCGTAATGCAAAAACTGGGTTTACATAATCGAACGGAACTGATCCACTATGCTATCCGCCGAGGGATCTTACCTAAAGACGACTAAACCCAGTCAGTGAAATTCCAAAAGATAAAATTCCAATCATTTGAATACGGTTTAGTATTGTTATCGTTGATTCACAAGTATCCCACTCATGGCAGGAGACACAATGATGTCCATTGATAAAGGTGGGCATTTTGTTGCCTGTAAATAAGTGACAGCCAAAGTTACTTAGACCATATCGCAATTAAAGCAAGGATTAGAACAACAAAAAGCACTATGTTTACCCATAAGGTAAATACGCTTGCACCAACAAGTGCACCAATGAGCAAGATGGTCATTATGGATAAGATTACTTTGTGCCAAATATCACCCATACCAGATACCTCCCAAAGTAAATTCAAATACGAGGTATTATAGGAGAGTATCTATATGAAATCAATCATGAACGGACGGGACTTTAAATTCTAATTATTTAATTTAGTTAGAATTCGGTCCCTGGAATTTAGATTTTTACTTTTCATATAGCAGTCGAGGATGACGTTCTAATGGTTACGTGTAAAATACGTAGCCTCTTCATACACGGATAAGGACTACTACGTATATTCTATCTCTGCCAGGGCACCTATAATCTACCCCAGCACATAAAGCCTCATTTATGGAGAAGGTGCGCAATTTTTTTCAGAGGAGTAATTCTAATGGATCAATATCCCTGGTTTAAAAGCTATGATGCCGGGATGCCTCACACTCTTGAGCCTTATGCACATAAGACGCTGCTTGACTGTTTTGAGGAGGCGCTATCGGAGAGGCCGGGTAGTCCGGTGCTTTTATTTAAGGGCAGGAAGATGTCTTACCGTGAGATCGAGCATTTAAGTAATGCGGTGGCAGCGGCACTGGTGGCCAACGGAGCAAAAAAGGGTGACCGTATTGCACTTCTTCTACCCAATTGCCCGCAAGTCGTTTTTTGTCATCTGGGAATCTGGAAGGCCGGGGCCATTGCATCCCCAATTAATCCACTATACTCGAGGTCAGAACTTGAACACGCTCTGAAAGAATGCGGGGCCGAGATAGTTATCTGCCTGAGCCCGTTGTATGACACGGTGAAGCAAATCCAGTCACGGACGGCTGTGCGCCTGGTAATAACAGCGGAAATAAAAGAGCACTTGCCCTGGGTGACGCGCCTGGGATTTACGCTCTTGCAAGAGAAAAAAGGCCATCATAAAGCAAAATTGCAGAAAGGTGACCTGGATCTTGCCGCACTGGTCCGGCAGTTCCGCAATTCTCCTCGGCCTGAAGTGAAAGTGGGTCCATCCGACCTGGCGCTTTTACTTTTTAGCGGCGGTACTACGGGAACTACCGAGGCTGCTGCGGGTACTCATCATGCGCTTTATATGGCCGGCCTCCAACTAAGCACGTGGGTAAGGGAAATTATGGTCCCATGGAAAGATATAATACTCGCTACCGTCCCGATGTTTCATGTGTTTGGGAATGTGGCGTTGATGAGCACTGCTATAGTAAACAGGAACCCTCTTGCCCTGGTCCCAAATCCACGGGACATAAATGACCTGGCAGATACAATAAGAAAAGTCCAACCGACTTTCATTCCCGGTGTACCGACTTTATTTATGGCACTGGCTAACCATCCGTCGGTCAAATCAGGCAAAGTGAATTTTAAGTCAGCTAAATTTTGTGTAGCGGGTGGAGCACCGTTGATGACAGTGGTTAAGAACAAATTTGAATTAGCAACTGGTGCGCGCCTGGTGGAGGGATATGCTCTCACCGAGTCAATGCTGGCAGCAGTGATAACACCGGTTTTCGGTAAACAAAAAGAGGGAGCAGTAGGTCTGCCGCTCCCCGATGTAATTATTAAGATCGTAGATGCTGACACCGGTAAATCGGAGATGAAAACCGGGGAGCCGGGGGAAATAATTATCAAAGCCCCGCAGATAATGCAAAGTTACTGGCAACGACCACGCGAGACAGCAGAAATGATAAGGGACGGTTGGCTGTATACCGGGGACATCGGCTATATCGACGAGGATGGATACCTGTACATTCAGAGCCGTAAGAAAAACATGATCAAATGCGGCGGTTTCCAAGTATGGCCGCGGCAGGTGGAAGAAGTCTTGCATTCTCATCGCGCAGTAGTTGATGTGATTGTGGCTGGGATTCCCGATCCATACCAGGGAGAAGCAGTGAAGGCATGGGTAGTACTGGATGGCATCCCCTGTACAACAGAGGAACTCAGGACGTATTGCAAGGAAAGGCTGACGGGATACAAAGTTCCGAGATTTATTGAGATCAGGGAATCTCTGCCCAAATCAGCCATCGGTAAGCCGCTGAGCAGGATATTGCTTGATGAGGAATTAGCTAAAATACAGCCGAATAAAGCAGGCTGAAGGGTGATTGGTAAAAGCTAGCGCCTGGCTATCCCTTCCGTGATTAAGGTAGACAGGGTTTCCAGCACCCTGTCCGGCGGCATCTTTTTCTCCCACAGGCACCAGCGCATACCCATGAACTCCGCGATACCTATGAAGCAGTAAGCGAGCGCCTCAAGGTCGAGGTCTTTAACCTGCTTTTTCTTGACTGAGGCGGACAGGTGCCTGTTATAGCCTTTTGAGAAACGTTCATAATGCCATTTATAGATATCTTCGTCAACGAATTCGGCCTGGCGGATTATGCGGTATAAGTTAGGACGTTTTATTATGAAATTAAAGAAAGCCTTTAGTCCGACTTTCTCAGCTTGAATGCGGTCTGTGATACCGTCGGTTGCTATGGCCAGGTCCCTGCGCACCAGGTGGTTGAGTTCTTTTACCAATTCAGTGAAAATTGATTTCTTATCCGGGAAATAAATATAGAAAGTGCCTTGAGCAACACCGGCTTTTTGTGTTATCTCGTAAACACTGGCATTTTCAAAACCTTTTTTCCCGAAAATATCCTCGGCAGCGTTCAACAATCTCTGGCGTGTGCGCTGGCCCCGCGATGTGGCAGGTTTTCGTTTTGATTCTTTCACATTTAATAACCTCAATCAGCATTCCAGCTCGCAGAATCGAGTTAAATAATATCATTTTATTATAACCTGTGGTCACCCTTACCCTGCCCTCTCCCTCAAGGGAGAGGGTTATATTTTTCAAGAAGGGCTGCGCCCTTCTCCCATCCCGCTCTAGCGTCACGTATATCATTGTCCTCGTTGTACAAGAAAGACCCCTTCTCCCATCCTGATATGAATACTTTGCCAGTAGGCACACTATTATCCCTATTACATTGTTTGGAATATGGCTTTGGGTTATTAGAATTTACTTTTCCTCGTACATTTCCTTGATCTTCTTTTTATCGACCTTGCCCGTTGCAGCACGCGG
Source organism: Dehalococcoidia bacterium (assembly GCA_050014895.1). Taxonomy (GTDB): domain Bacteria; phylum Chloroflexota; class Dehalococcoidia; order GIF9; family UBA5629; genus JAFGLP01. The sequence goes on along the minus strand of JBEKCL010000016.1, from coordinate 17,886 downwards.
CATATCCTTCACGAATACTATTTTCCTTGGTTTCTTGAAGGCGCCCAGTACTTTTACGACCTGGCTGGATACCTGCTCTTCGGTCAATTTCTGACCGGGTTTGAGCAGGATAACTGCCTTGGGCGTCTGGCCCCATTGTGGGTGCTTGCCCTTTACAACTACTACGTCTGCCACCTGTGGCAGGCTAAAGATAGCACGCTCGATCTCTGATGGGTAGATATTCTCCCCACCGCTGATTATCATGTCGTCTTTCCTGCCCAGCACGTAGAAAAAACCATCCTCATCAAATTTGCCCAGGTCTCCGGTATAAATCCAATCCCCGCGGAACTTCTTGGGCTCTTCATCAGGCCTATTCCAGTAGCCCATAGCGCCGGTGGGCTCGCGCCGGATAATGATTTCGCCGATTTCCTCGGCTTTCACTTCACTGTTATTGTCGTCAACTACTTTGACCTCGAGGAAAGTTGTGGGCTTGCCGATACACTCACTTGCTCTGCTTAACGTTGGGTCGTCCATCGAGTTGGCATACCAGTTCAACCCTGTAGCACCAGTCTCCGTCAACCCGTATCCGCTGACATAGCTAATGCCGCGGGCCATAAAGGCTTTCTTTAATTCCGATGGCTGAGACTCTCCCCCGCCGTTGACCATGCGCAATGTCTTTGCATACTTTTCCCATGATGGAACCTGGATAAGCATCTTGAGCTGGGTTGCGATCCCGAAGAAAAATGTGACACCGTATTTCTTGATGAGCTTGAGGCTGACCTCCGGCGTCCACTGGTTCTGCATAATTATGGTGCCGTTTACCATGAGGGTGTACATGTTGAAACAGGTCACACCGCCTGCGTGAAACATTGGCGGTGCGCCAAGGTACACATCGTCACGGTTGAGCGCCACGGACGTACCGTTGGCGAGGTTGGCGAAAAACATACATTTGTGCGACAGCTTGACGCCTTTCGGCCTGCCGGTCGTGCCGGCAGTGAACAGCATTACAGCTACTTCTGATGGCTTTGTCTTTATGCCGGGCTCACGCGTGGATGCTCCTTTGGTAAAGAGCTCATAGCTGGCTGCCACCTTAACCTTGTTGCCGCCGACCTCGACTAACGGGATGAGCTTGATGTCCTTGCTGAAGGCGTGGCTGATGAGTTCGCTAAACTCGGTATCGTAGAAGACGATCTTGGCTTCCACGTCCTTAATCATAAAGCGGATCTCCTCCGCTGATAGCCTGAAGTTGGCGGGGGTATAGATGGCGCCTATTTTCAGACTGGCTAAAAGGACATCGAGTATCTCAACCCTATTTGGCATAAGGACGAAAACGCGTTCGCCCTTTTTGATGCCTGCCCTGCGCAAAGCATTGGCAAGCCGGTTTACCCTTTGATTGAGCTGGGCATAAGTGAATTTACGATCTTTGCCGCTGCCGCTGACGTCGATTACGGCTACCTTATCTGATAGTCCGGATAATGTGCCGTTCTTGGCTATAACATTGGCAATATTGAAAACGCTGTCATAACCCGGATAGGATGATGTTATGGCTTGTTTCGGCATAATTGGCCCTCCCTTTCCGTGTAAATATTGAAGAATATTCTCAGGAACTTATAGCCCCAGGTATGATCTGCGAACATAATCATTGTCTTTAAGAGCTTCAGCGCTATCCTGGAGCGCAATCCTGCCATTTTCAATTACATAACCCCTGTCGATAGCTTTAAGGCATTGGCGTACATTTTGCTCTGCAATCAGGACAGCAATGTTTTCGCTCTGCCTGATCTGTTTTAGGCGAAGGAAAAGATCGGTTGTCAGGGAAGGCTGCAGGCCGGTTGATGGCTCGTCCAGTATCAAAAGCCTGGGAGATGCCATAAGTGCCCGTGCTATGGCCAGCATTCGCTGCTCACCCCCACTCAATATAGCCGCATACAGCATTGATTTTAATTTCAGCACGGGGAAAATATTGAAAACAAATTCCAATCGTTCTTTCTTTTTTGGCAGGGCTGATCTGATATAAGCAGCACCTGCCTCAAGGTTTTCAGCAACCGTCATCAATGGGAAAAGCTCTCTTTCCTGGGGTACTACGGAGATACCGGCGCGGGTTATACGGTGAGTGTCTATGTTTATAAGTGACTGGCCTTCAAACTGGATATCGCCGTTTGCTGGTTTTGCAAGTCCCATTATGCAGCTGATCAGGGTAGTCTTGCCTGCGCCGTTGGGGCCGAAAATCCCCACGCTTTCGTTGCCGATGTCGAGGCTTATGTCCCAGAGAACATGCAGCTTGCCGTAGAAAGCGTCAAGGTTCTTTATTGAAAGCATCAGACGGCGTCCTCCCCCAGGTAGGCCTTGATTACTGCTGGATTTTGAGCGACCTCAGAGTATGGTCCCTCGGCAAGTTTTCTCCCCCATTCCAATACAATGACTCTGTCGGTGAGGGTGGAAATGATACGCATTACATGCTCTATAATGCACACGCTTATACCGCTTGATCGCAACTTGCGTACAAGTTCGACAATCTCGTCGGCTTCGTCAGCGCTCAGTCCTGCCATCAGTTCATCCAGCAGCAGTATTTTAGGCTCGCTCGATAGCGCCCGGGCTACTTCCATTTTCTTTATCTCAAGAGCGGTTAGCTTGGAGATGGGCTTTTCAGGATCTTTCAATCCCATGAAAGAGCACACATCAATAGCTTTTTCCCTGGCCTGCGGTCGGGTCAATCCTCTGCCGAAAAGTGCGCCTGTCATTACATTCTCAAGCAGACTGAGGTCGGCCAGAGGGCGGCTGATCTGGAAGGTACGTACTATGCCCATACGAGATCGGATATGCGCTGGCAGCATGGAGATATTCCTGCTCTCATAGAAGATACCTCCGCTTGTTGGAGGGAAAAGGCCTGTGAGCACGTTGATCAAAGTGGTCTTGCCTGCCCCGTTGGGACCTATGATGCCCAGTATCTCTCCGCTGTTTAGCTCGAAGCTAACATCGCTCAATGCTACCAGGCCCCAGAAGTGCCTGCTCAGGTTCTCTGTCCTCAATACAATGTCTGAAGTCATATCAACTATCTTTAATCTTCTTTGCAGCCAGGCGTTGTAAGATTATTTCTTCTCCGTAAATTTATGTATAAGTCCCATAATACCTTTTGGTAAAAATAAAATGACCAGTATGATGATGACGCCATAGACTATCAAATATCCATATGGAATAAAGAGCTTCAGGTATTCTGAAGCCAATCCCAGGATAAGTGCCCCGATAATTGGTCCCCAGGTAGTATGCATACCGCCGAAGAGTGCCATAGCCAGTGGCAGCAGGCTCCAGGTTGCCGAAAAATTAGCATCGGGGTTAACTGAACCGTAGATCTGGGCGTAGGCTCCTCCGACCAGTCCCTGTAAAATCGAAGTGATGACAAATATGGCTACAAGGTACTTGAATATATCTATGCCACTGGACATGGCTACTATCTCATCATTGCGAATAGAAGTAATGGCAAAGTGAATACGGCTCTTATTAAAAATCTCAGATACTACAATGGTAATTAATGTGATTGTCATGACCATCCAGTATGTAAGTTTCAGATCGCCGTTAAATATGGCATTGGGCAAAACAATGCCCATGGCACCGCCTGTCCATTCGTCCGGCAGGTTCCTGATAATTACACGGAATATTTCAGCCATAGCCAGCGTGATAATGGCGAAGTACATCCCGCGAAGCTTGAGTGTTGCAAGTCCGATCAGAAGAGCGACTATGCCCGCAATCACTGCTCCGAAGACGATGCTGATCAACGGGTTCAAGCCGGGTGTGAATGCCTGCAGGATGCAGCTTGCATAACTGCCTACGCCAAAAAGACCCGCTATACCGAAGGATATCTGCCCTGTCCTGACCAGCATGTCCCAACTGAGTGCGAGGGACATATAAATCATGATAATAAAAATGGTATGAAGGAAATACGAGCCCGTATAAAGAGGCAGTGATGCCATTAGGGCGAATACGGCAGCGAATATTATCCATTTCCAGTTCTTCATTTCACCCTCTGCCTGTACGAGCGTATCAGGATGGCTGCGACGATGAGAGCGAAGAAAACCAGGTCTGCCCAGCCGGCAGCGCCCGGGATAGCTGTGATGATGCTTTCACTGATACCGAGTAGAGCGCTATACCACAATACCCCGATCAGGTTGCCAATACCCGCCATGGCAATGAGGCAGAAAGATTTCATGGTATAAGGCGCTCCTGCCAGGGGAAAAACGGAATACCTCATCGAGAAAAGCACGCCAATTGTGGCGATTATTGCAATGGAGAGGCTAAACATGATGAGATAAGTACGATTGACGTCGATACCGACCAGCTTGGCGCCCCTGGGGTTCTGGCCCACTGCGGTCGCCGATTGTCCCAGTCGTGTCTTCTTAAGAAAATAATGCAGCCCTATAAATACTAAGGCGGCAGCCAGGACATAGACGAACTCGAAAGTGCCGAAGGTAAAACTGCCTACGGTCAATGAAGAAGAAACATAGCCTATGCTGAGCTTGTAGGGCTGTGACGTAAACATTAGATTTACCAGCTCTTCCAGCACCAGGCTAAGGCCGAATGTAAGCAGTAACTGGTTAAGCTCCGGCGATCCCAGGACAGGCCTGATAAGCGCCAGGTAGGCCAGCGTTCCTATGGCGAAAAAGGCGATAACGGCCGGGATCATTGCAAGCATGGGGTCTATGCCTGTTTTAACTGCAAGGAAGTAGGCTGTATAGGCGCCCAGCATCATAAAATCGCCGTGTGCCAGGTTGATGATGCCGACTACGCCAAGTATCAATGCCATCGGCAGAGCTATGACGGCATATAGGCTTGACCTCTGGACGCCTTCAATTAAGACCTCAGGTTTCAAGATCAAGAGAAGCACCGCAATCACAATTGCCGCGGCTATAAGTTGTAACCTGGTCTCTTTCAGCTTCTTAACTATCTGCATGGTGGAGTTTTAACTGCAGGCCCGGTTTAAACCGGGCCTGCACAAATCCAGTAAGTGCGAAATCAGCGTTTATCCCATGCCGGGAATGGGTACTCAGGGTCAGCTGTCTTGATATCGAAAGGCCAGATAACGGTCTGGACGCCTTTCTGCCACTGTAGTATTTTCTGAGCAGTAAAACCCTGGTTCTGAATTTTGTTGCTGGGCGTAAAGGTGAGGGTCTGTCCCGTTGGCGAGTCATATTTCGTTGCTTTCAGCGCTGCGATAACCGCTGCCTGGTCTAATGTACCTGCCTTATTTATGGCGTTGGCAAGAACATAGACATTGGTATAACCAAGGGGCGCGAAGTAGCCGGTGGGTTCGGTGTTGTACTCAGCTACATAGGCATCCCAGAAATGCTTGGCGGCGGGGCTGACGGCGTTAAGTGAAGGGGCCCACATACCAAACATGGATACACCTTCAGCTAGCGGAGATTTGCCGAAATCAGACGGCCAACCCGGGGGAGCGCCTATGAACATTGGTGGCGCGAAATTAATTTCTTTGGCCTGCTCTACCATTGGCAGGGCATCCGCCGCATACCCGAGCCAGAGGTAGGCGTCAGGACTCCAGTCCTTGGCCTGACGGAGGGCTGCGCGGTAATCGCCGCCGCCCATCAGTGCGCTCTTGAAGGATGCGCCGTTGACTTCCCAACCCTGCTGGGGCCAAAGTACCTGGAAGCCCTTCCATCCTGCGGTGCCGAAAGCGCCTTCCTCATAGCCTATGAACCACTTCTTTAGAGTGATCTGAGGATATTTGGCCATTATCTCTTTGTACCCGGTTATATAACCGCTGGTCTGCTGATAGTCCCAGGGATGGATGTGGAAATACCAGTCCGCGTCCGCCATCGGGCCTTCGATGACAGCCGAAGCTGCGGCGCCAATGGTGACTGTGATTTTAGCGTATTTCTTCATAATCGGAATCTGGGCCATATGCACGCCGGAAGACATGCCGCCGATAAAGGCATAGACATTATCAACGGTGGCGAGTTTGTCGAGAGAGGAAGCCCCAACTTCGCCTTTCGCCTGATCATCGGCGATAACAATTTGGAGGGGCCTGCCAAGAACCCCGCCGGCGGCATTAATTTCTTTAGCTGCCAGTTGCATGGCATTCGAGGCTTCTTTGCCGGTTATATCGGCCAGTGTTACAGTTGCACCGAACTTGATGGGTTCGCCGGTGGGCGCCTTTGATCCGCTAGTCGAAGGTGGAGTTGTGGTGGTTGGCTGTGCAGGGGCACAACCGATTACAAATATGCCAACCGCAATGACGAGTGTCAGTAAGATAGAGAAAACCTTGCGCATACTACATCAACCTCCTAGATATTAATTAATTTATAGGGAAAGCCGACCCGGCTGCGCGATTAGGGCCGCTTCCCCGTTTTCCCGTATTAAGAGTATTTAGTCACGAAGCCAAGGATGATGGTCATGAACTCATTCATCTTTTCCAGGAAGGCGCCATGCCCGGCGTCTTTAATAATGATAAACTCGCAGTCCTCTATGTTATCGTACAATACTTTCTGCAGTTCAATGGGCGTAATAATGTCCTTATCAGCCCCGATCAACAAGGTAGGGACCTTGATTTTCTGGAGCTGTTCAGGAGAGACATTATATGCTTGAATGCTTTGAGAGAGACGTATGAAGCCGTCGAACCATTCCTTAGTGAGAAGCGCTTTGAACATAGCTTGCCGCTGCATAAGGACTTCGAGGTACTTGTCATAAAATGGGCCTGAATAGATTACGGGGGTAGAAAGCTGGAAGAACTTCTCTCCGTCGTTTAACTCGGCAGCAACCTCCCAGGATTTGCCGATCACTTTAAGGTGATTGGGTATGAAGGAATTGGTATTGGGTAGCATCAGCGTTTTAAGCATGTCCTGGTGGGCCAGTGCAAATAATAGGGCTACATAGCCGCCATAGGATACACCCATTAGGTGCACCTTTGGGATGGCTAATGCATCGAGCAGCTTCAGGATGTCGCCTACATGGATATCGACGGAGTATCCGGAAGACATTTTCGAGGATTGTCCCTGGTCGCGGAAATCCATAAGGATGAGCTTGAATTTTTGCGACAGCAGCGGCATGTGGGCGGCCCAGCTTAACGTGTTCATCATGATACCGCCCAGGAAAAGGACCGGCTCACCTTGCCCGTATACGTCGTAATTGATCTTAATCCCATCACCGACATCAAGCTGCGGCATATGCAACCTCCTCTACCAATATGACGGGCCAATCAGTTTTGAATAGTAACAGAAACGATAAATTCATGTCAATCAAATCCAGCGGAAGAGTGCGGTCGCCAGTACAAACCCTGCACCCGACGTGCATAGCATAAGATGGTCACCCTTTTTAAGCTTATTCTGGTCAATAACTTCGTGTAGTGCCATGAGGGCTGAAGCCGAACCGGCGTAGCCGAGGTGATCTGCAATCCAGTGTGTCCTGCTCATGGGCAGGCCCAGTTCCTTCATCGAAAGCTCAACGGAGTCCAGCTCTACCTGGTTCATCAGTACCATATCCAGGTCCTCTACGGTGATGGCCCCCTTGCGGCAGGTCTCACGTATCATCCTTGGCCAACGAATGACGTTGTAATCGGACGGCACTTTGTGCCGATTCTTATGAAAGGTCAGGTACTGCTTTTTCTCCTCGATTGTTTTTATAGTTGGTGGATTGGCGGTCCCAATGTAAATGCCATAAGTGTCCCAATACTCTCCCTCGGAGACGGTTTTATTGACCATATAACCCGGTTCATCCGATTTTGTAAGGATTACAGCGGCCGAGCCATCGCTAAAAAGTGTAGCCAGTACCTTGGATGCGGAATTCTCGTAAGGTCCCCAATCCAGCCATTTGGTCATGCCGTAGGTACCGATGACCATCACGTTGTTTATCTCAGGGTCGACCATTATGAACTGCGAACCGAGCGCCAGGCCAAGAGTCTCATCTGCGCAGGCGTCGTTAAGGTCGAAGACGCCGCAATTATTTGCGCCCAGGTGGTGCTGGATGATGGGGGAGGTAGGTGGAGTGACGTAGTCCGGGGTATCTGTGGCCAGAATGATAAAATCCAGGTCCTCCGGCTTCATATTTGCCCGTTGTAGGGCATCTTGAGCTGCCCGGACGGACATTGAGGAAGTAGACTCGTCGGGAGCGGACTGAAACCTGACTTTTATCCCTTTGCTGTTAAGGTATTTATCCACGTCATAGCCGATCATGGCTCCCAGTTCCGCGTTGGTAATGCGCTTTTCCGGAATATACATGCCAGTGCCTTTGATTTTGGCATATCTTTGCATCTTCCGTCTCCACCGTATCTTACGATACTCATTTGATATCGGGAGAATATGACAGGTGATTCACCATTCATATTATCACAAAAAAATGATTTGTCAACGGGTCCAGGGTGAAAAATTAAAAATATTTACCGGCCGGGTGGGCCCTGGCTATTAGGATCGCCACCCAGGCATGGGACCATGTTCTTCTGGAAGCACCACTGCAGGGATCCCGGCAATTTAGTGTGGTCATGGTCTTCAAGCAGGACCTGGGTGAAATCCACTGCGTTATATGTATGCCAGTAAAGCAGGGGTGCGTTTTTTAGCTCAGGGTGTTTCTGGATAAAATCGAGCATGGCCGCAAATGTCTTGGCTGTGTAGGTCAGTTCCAGCTTTATTTTTTCTGTCTCCCATAACAGCTCCATAGCTGCCCTGCCTTCAGGCGTCACTCTTCCGTACTCGCTGCCGAAGAAATCGTGAATTACGTGCACATCGTCCAAAGAGAACTTAAGCGGAGGAATACTTTTATCGCGGCTGCGGAGCAATGCCATCATATTGTTGGCAAGGTGCACTATATTCTCCGGCCTGGTTATCCAAAACTCGGCAACCCGAACGCCTACGACCCGGGTTTTCATCCCTGCCAACCTTGTGCCCACAAGCAAACCTGCCATTGTACCCTTGGAACCCAGCGCGCAGAAGATGTACTCAGGTTCCGGTATAAGCCCTGCGTCAATTTGTTGCTTCAACTCAAGGGCGGCATTCACATAACCCAGGCTGCCCAGGGTAGACGAGCCCCCAGGCGGGATAAAGTAGACCCTGCCGTGCTTCAGATAAACTCCGACGGTCTGAAATCCGCCAATAATAGTTTGGGATGCGTAGTGAATCTCGGCGCCGAAATGGCGGTCCAGGAGTAGATTTTCCTGGACATGATCGGTCAGGGGCTGCTTTATAAGGACCAGAGCTGTTCTCATGCCCAGGTGTTTGGCGTGAATGACGGTGGCCAGGCCATGGTTGGTTCCGATGCCTCCATACGTGATGACCCACTTATAGCCTTTTTTTAAGGCATCCGCCAGTATAAACTCCAGCTTCCGTACTTTGTTACCCCCATAAATTCCGGATGACTGGTCATCGTGTTTAATCCAGATATTCGGGTAGCCAACTGTCTTGCCCAGGGTTTCAAGCTTCTGCACAGGTGTTGGCCAGTTTCCCAGGGAAATCCAGGGCAGACTTTTTTCGAGCATTGGGTACTTCTCAAATAAAGGCAATTTCATTATTATGCTCCTCTTCCGCTGGTGCAGGCCGAAAGCAGAATTATTATAATCCTGCAGACGTAAAATGCTAGCTGCATCAATCAGTTCTTATGACGACTATTACCGGTAGTGAATTTATCCAGGAAATTTCTTAATTCCTGCTCTTTCCGCTGGATCTTTCACCAGCAATCATATATTCAGTTATATTCCTTGATTCCGGGTTTATGCCTTTATAATGTCTTTGGCCTCAACTTTGTTTCCTACCAGGTGTTTTGCCAGCCGTTTGCCGAGGCCGAGTATGGATAGCACCGGCGGGCGGCCCCATTCGTCCGGTATCACTGAGCAGTCGCAAACATAGAGATTTTCATACTCGGTCTTGAGATTGGAGTCGACGATATCGTTTATCTTGCAGGTCCCTCCCGGGTGGGAAGCAATCCACCATGTCTTAAAGATGTCTTTTGCGCCGGCGTTAGTGAGTATTTTCTTAGCGCGTTCGTATCCATGCAGGAGCTTGCCGCGCTCCACTTTTGTGAACGGTTTCCTGATGTTGTTGCCAGTAATCTTGCCTCCCAGCGTATCCTTAGCTTTGATCATTACAGTCAGTTGATGCCGGTGCTGCGCTAGCTTATCGATGCGGCCGACCTCGGCGGTGAACATATCATAGATCAGCCAGGGAAGGGTCATGTCGGTCATCAGGTAGCCGTCGTCGATCATATGCTGCCCCATGGCCATCGGCATTTCCGTGCCGCCGTCTATATCTTTGACTGTGCCGAATACGGCAATTAGCGGGTCATAAAAGAATCGTGCGCCAGCGTTTTTGATGCCGCTATTCTGCAGCACCTGCGGAGAGCCGATGCCGCCGGCGGCCACTATGACATTATCCGCCTGGGCGATTTGTTTCTTGCCATGCCGGGTGAATTCCACACCGGTGGCCCTCTTCCCTTCCATGATGACCTTGTTTACCCTGGCCAGATCAAGCAAGGTAGCCCCTTTGTCAGTTGCCTCTTTTACAAACATGCGTGCGTTCCACTTGGCTTGATAAGGGCAGCCCAGGTCACATTTATCGCATTTGGTGCGGCACTTATCCTGGTAGATGAATTTATTGAGCTTCTGCCAGTTGTAGCCAAGATCGAGGGCACTGGCAGCTATGCGCTTGGCCATCGGCCCGATCAGTTCATCTTTAAGAGGGGCTACGGGGACTTCTTTTTTAATTTCAGCCACTTCATTGCGGATGTCGATGCCGTATTTGTCCCACCACTCATAAGGCGGTTCGTATGCAGTAGCATAATAAACCAGGGAACTTCCGCCGACTGTGATGGCGCGGACGAGCGCCAACATCCCGTCGGTAAAATACATGGATTTGAAAGGCATGGCAATATAGCCGAGTCCCTGGGCGTTGCTACCTTTCACAGGGGCATTACTGCCCCATTCCAGCATAAGGACCTTCTTACCATTATTCGTGAGGTCTTTAGCCACAGTAGCTCCGCCGGGGCCGGTTCCCACCACTATTGCATCGAATTTTTCTTTTAATATTTCAGCCATATCAACGTCCCTCCTGCCAATAAATATGAAGCCTTAGAATAGTGAGTTTAGGATACTCTAAAATATTTTCGAACGCAATAGCATAAAAATAAACGCCCTAGTTTAATACCGTTGCAATTTTGGCCATCATTTTAACGTTAAGAGAAGGGCAGTCTACAAGTTTGTCCTCTGCTATACTAAGAGATGTGGGGATAAAAATACAGACCAATACAATTTCAATATTAATTACTGCGATATTGGTGTTTTGTTCCTGTACGATGACCGGAACGCAACTTGCAACTCAGCCGTCGGAAAATGTTACTAAGGCTATTGCAGTTTCCAGTCCGTGGCCGCAAGTAAAGGAGTTCAGGGCCAGCTCGGAGAATATTACACCTGGAGAGAATGTTACACTCACCTGGGAAGTTTCAGGTGGGGGAACAGTCACCATTGATTCAGGTATTGGCAGGGTCCAACCTGCGGGAACAAGGCAGGTTTCACCGCAAAAAACAACACAATATACGCTAACGGCCACTGGTGAAAAGGGTGTCTCCACTGCCTGGGTTACGGTGCAGGTGGCGGAGAAAATAACTCTAATGCCTGACCTTGTAATAACAGGCGTTACCTATATTAGCGGGCTTCTTTATTACACAATTAAAAACATTGGTGCCGCCGATGCGGGTCCGAGCGATACATATCTTTATGATCAAAGCAATATGTTGAGGGATACAAGCTGGGTAGATGGGTTGAAGGCCGGGGAGGAAAAAACACAACCGTTTACCAATTTCGAATATCACGGTAATAATATCACGATATGCGCCGATGGCGGCAAGGTGATTACGGAAGCCAATGAAGAAAACAACTGCTTCGTACCGACTTTTGGCGCCAAATTCAATTATGATTTCCAGCAATATGCTTCAAGGGCTACATGGCGGGGAAGTGCCGGTCGTCCTGATTTCGGGATGACAGGCGACAGCAGCTTGGGACTGGTCACAAAATTAAGCTCTGTCACCGCTGAGGATGGTAATAGTTACAGCAATGTTATTGAAATGGTGCCTGCACCTGAAAGTTATGCCTGGGTTGACGGGGTTTTCGGGGACTGGCAGGAACAGTGGCAGTCGGGTGGCTACATGTTGCCACTTGAGCTTCCAAATAATAGCAGGTTCACAGCTAGAGTTGGGTTATCTAAAGAAGCGGAAGGAAGCAGTGGGGTTACTTTCCTTTTTGGGTTGATGAATGTGAACGGCGATATAGACTGGTGGCCTGCGGTAAAAGCCGGTTATGATGGCACGTTGCAGAGTATGGATATCGATCTATCATTGTATGCTAATAAAAAAGTCATGGCTATCCTACGCGTGGAGGCCGGTACTGATACTTATAATAACTTCGCTCTGTGGATTGAGCCGAAAATTAGCCAATAGAAGCTAAGCTCCAAACAAGCTAGTAGTCAGAGCAATTGAGCTGGTGGAGCTGCGGCCATTATGGCCGCAGCTCCAACGCGATGCTTCTAGACTGATGCGTATTCTTTTGAATTGGTCTTGTCGACAAGTTCTGCCGACTTTTTCTTCTTGCCGTTTCCGCTTTTAACGGCGGTGTTATTTTCACCGGACTGCCCGGTGTCGTCTGCTGTCTGCTGTAATGCGGCGGAGATGGCCTTCTCGGAAAGAAGTTTGTGCAAATCCAGGAGTATTATCAGGCGGTCGCCCAGCTTGGCGATGCCTTTTAAATAGTCCGCATCCCCATGGGCTACCATGGTAGATGGTGGATTGATGCAGGAATTCTCTACCCTTAGCACCTCGGTGACAGCGTCGACGATCACTCCAATCTGGCCGGTTTCGATATCGACAATCACGATACGGCTATCCTCGGTGTTCTCAGTCACCTTGAGGGCCAGCCGTTTGCGCAGGTCCAGAACTGGAAGTACCTTGCCCCTGAGATTTATTACGCCTTCAACGCAGTCTATTGCCCCGGGGACCTTGGTAATGTTCTGCATGCGCATGATTTCACGAACGTCAGAGATATCTACGCCGTAATGTTCCGAGGCCAGGTCAAAGACCACCAGTTGGATCTCGTTCATTACGTTACTAGTAGCTGTCATATGTACATTCCTTGTGTTTATTTAACACTTTGCGCAGCACAGATGCGGGGGCGTACCCTGGGCCCCCGCACCCAACCGCTTAATTATGTTTAACGGCGGCGCTAAGGTCAGCCGTGTTTTCCTTAGTGTGCCCGTTGCCGTTGAGCTTATACTTTGCGATTAGTGTTTCGAAATCAGCGGCCATATGTGTAAGAGAGGTCCCGGATGCTACGACCTGCTGCACCTGGGCACTGATCTCTTCAGCTGCTGCCGATACCTGCTCGGAGGCGGCACTGTTTTCTTCAGCAACGCCGGCCACGCTTTCGACTGACTTGGATACTTCCCTGGCTGTAGCTGCCATTTCCTCGGTTGCCGCAGTGTTTTGTTCGACTATAGCGCTTACGTTGTCACTCAGCTTGACCATCTCTGTGCTCATAGCGGTCAGTTGTTGTGAAGCGCTGGATATCTGGTCAACCTGTAAGCCCATGGCCTTCGACCGTTCAAGTATCTCATCCAGTGACTGTCCGGCCTTGTTAGCCTGCTCATAACCGCTATCTACTTCTCTAGTCCCTTTTTCCATAGCAGCTACGGTCTCGGCTACTCCGCTCTGTATTCCACCAATAAGGTCGGCAATCTCTTTGGTTGCTGCCTGAGAGCGTTCGGCGAGCTTCCTGACCTCGTCGGCTACTACTGCGAAGCCACGGCCCTGCTCGCCAGCCCGGGCCGCTTCAACAGCGGCGTTCAGGGCCAGCAGGTTCGTCTGGTCTGCAATATCATCGATTGCAGAAACGATCTTGCCGATCTCCTTGGACCGTTCTCCCAGGCCGTTGACCTTGGAGGAAGCCATGTCTATAGTCTTCTTGATGTTCTCCATGCCTTTGACGGTTTCCCGTGACATGACTGCGCCTTTCTCGGCAGACTCGGCGGCCACCCTGGCTCCCTGTGTTGCCTGCTGTGCATTACCCGAGATCCGTGTTATGGCGGTAGACACCTGGCTGACCAACTGTACGTTTTTCTCAATAAGGGCAGCCTGTTCCTGCGCGCCGTGTGCAATCTGGTCAATTGTCTGAGACAGGGCTTCCAGGGCTTTCAAGGATTCCTGGAGAGCGCCGGCCTGGTCGGCTGCTCCTTTGGCCACCTGCTGGCTGGAGCTGGCTATCTGCTGTGTTGCCTCTCCTGACTGTTCGGCGGCCATATTAAGCTGTTTGCTGGCCTCCCCCAGGTCTTTAGATACCTGTTTTAGCTTTATAACGACGTTGATCCTGTTATCCAGTGAAAGGTTAATGAAGTCTTTTAATTTGCCCAGTTCACCGTGATAGTCCCCGGCTACATGTGTGGTTAGATCGTAATTGGATTCCTTGGCAAGCACGCCCTCTGCTTCGCTGATCGGAGTAACGACGAGGTCAAGCGTCTCGTTGAGTCCACTCAGGATTTTCTTGTAAACGCCATCGGCCTTGTTTAGGTCTGCCCTAACTTCGAGTTTGCCCTCTTTGGCGGCGCTAACAACAACGCCCGTCTGTTCAACCAGTGTGGAAAGCGCATCTATGCATTTATTAAGGTTGATTTTTATCTTATTGAAATCGCCTTTGTATTCGTCTGTTATCTTGGATGGGGTGGAGCCTTTGGCGATGCTGTCAACATATTCTGAAGCCATGTTAAGAGGCTGGATGACGGCATTCAGTGTATCGTTGATGCCCTGGACTATTGAAGCATAGTCCCCTTTAAACTTGGAAACATCGCCGCGGGTCTGAAGGTTACCCTGAGTACCGGCCTTTGTCAGAATGGCAACCTCGCTCATAAGAGAGTTGAGGGTTGCGGCCATACCTGAGAATGATTTGCTAAGTTCGTCCTTCTCTGATTTGGCCTGAATTTCAATGCTTAAATTACCTTCTGAGATCTTATTTGCGGCGTCGGCCATCTCTTTAAGATAGGTGACCACATCCGCAAAAGCCTGTGTGACTTCGCCAACCTCATCGCCGGATTTGACCTTGATATCCTGTTGAACATCGCCCACGGCGACTGCTTTGCCGACTTTGACAAGACTGTTAAGAGGTTTGGCAATCATAACGCGCGTCAACAATATGCAGACCCCGGTGCTGACCAGCATGATAATAAGTGCAATTATGGTTAGGGAAGTCCTTAAACCGCCGATTTCTTCCTGGACATCAACGGTGTAGATGCCGGTCCCGATGACCCAGTTCCACGGTTCAAACGTCTTGATATACGAGGTTTTTGCCACGATACGGTTAGCATCGGTCTTGTATTGCCACATATAGGAGGTGAAGCCTTCTTTTTGTGTCTTGGCAATCTCCACCATCTTCTGGAACATGAAATCGCCGTTGGCATCCTTATATTGGCTGACATCGGTGTCAACGAGTTTTGCATTCATAGGATGTACGATGACATACGGCCGGAGATCGATGACAAAGAAATAGTCGGTGTTATCGTCTCCATAGCGCAGCGTGTTTATGGCCGCCTTGGCCTGCTTCTGCGCTTCGTCCTTGGTGAGTGTTCCGGATTTCTCCATATCCTGGTAATATTGGAGGATCGAATATGCCGTCATGACCTCGTTCTTGGTCTGTAGTTTCTTACTTGCGTAAAGCGAATTTTCCATCTGGGGCAGTATATAGCCAAGTATGAAAGCGATAAAAACGGCCACAACTGCCACTAGGATTGCCGTAATTTTCCATTGAATTCCAAATTTAAATTTCTTTCCCGTCTTTGAGGAGCCCGCGTTTAACCAGCTCATAGGTATAACCCCCTTAAATTTTTAAAAAGTTTGATTGGTTGGCCTTTACCAGGCCATTAAAGAAAGAATGATGTATGGTGAAGTGGAAATTTGGGGGTCAATTTATTCCACCTCCCCACCGTGAAGTCATCACTCAAAAACTGTACACAGCGGCAATCGCCGCAGTATACAAAAATAGCCTCGCAAAGTACAGGCGAACCTGCAATGCAGTTGAGGCAAGGCAATGACCGGGTATTACTTACTTCTAACATAATTGTTACTCTCGATT
This sequence comes from Dehalococcoidia bacterium, assembly GCA_050014895.1. Lineage (GTDB taxonomy): Bacteria > Chloroflexota > Dehalococcoidia > GIF9 > UBA5629 > JAFGLP01. Next base: position 1,817 of record JBEKCL010000016.1, on the reverse strand, counting down.
ATGTCATGTGCGCTGCCTTATAACAATAAGCAACCGGCTCACATTCATGCGCCGCGAGGGTCATCATTTATTGAGCCTTCAGGCGCAGCGGCAGGGTTTTTAATGGCGCTGAATTATCAGGCATGAGGAACAAAAAGGAAGGGAAATATGCGGATTACAAAGTATTTTTAATTATGTTGAAGGCCGTCCATTAATTCGTGCAGGGTGCTCTTAAGCTCATCAAAGGTATAGGGTTTGGCGATGACTCCCTTGAAACCGTATTTGGTGTAGTCTGCCATTATCGCTTCATTGGCATAACCGCTGGAAACAACGGCGACAACCTTCGGGTCTACCTCACGCAGTTTTTCCAGTGTTTCCTTCCCACCCATACCGCCGGGGACCGTAAGATCGAGTATAACAACATCGAATGGCTGCTTTGCCTGCAAAGCTTTTTTGTACAGGTCCAAGGCCTCTTCACCAGTGGCCGCAACCTCGATATGCTCAAATCCAAGACGCTTAAGCATGTTGCTTATTGTTGTTCTGAGGGCGGCCTCATCGTCCATTACAAGTATCCTGCCGTTCAACCGGACTGCCTCTTTGCTCTCATCCTTCCCGATATGGTCGGCTGGTCCTTCAGAGGCCGGTAGGTATACATAAAATGTGGAGCCGCGTCCGGGAATTGACTCGACGCTGATTAGCCCTCCATGGTTTCTTACGATCGAGTAGCTGGTAGCAAGTCCCAATCCGCTCCCGCTCTGTTTGGTCGTGAAATACGGATCGAAAATTTTATCTAAGTGTTCAGGCTTTATGCCGATCCCGCTATCTTTGACGGTGATACGGATATATGTGCCTGGTGACAGGGGCAGGCTCCTGCCAAGCCGCATTTCTTCGGCCAATATAATATTCTCGCATGCAATGTCTATATCTCCGCCCGTGGGCATAGCCTGGCGGGCATTTATTACCAGGTTTTGTATCACCTGGCTTATCTGTCCTTCATCAACATCGGCCGTTCTGATGTCATCCGCTACATTAAAGTGGCACTTTACATTGGTCCCGCGTGTGGCAAAATTAGCGGTATCTATGATCGTGTTTCTTAATTGAGTCCGTTTCTTAACCGGCGCCCCTCCCCTTGAGAATGTAAGGAGCTGTCGTGTCAGTTCCTTGGCGCGCATGATGGCCTTTTCGGCATCCTTAATCAGGTCTATCGCACTATGACCATCAGGTATCTCCGTTTTTGCCAGGCTGATATTACCGATAACCGCGCCCAGTATGTTATTGAAATCGTGGGCGATGCCTCCCGCCAGCGTGCCGATAGATTCAAGCCTGGCCGTCTTCTGCCGCTCCTCCTCCAGGCGTTTGCGCTCGGTAATATCGTGGATAATGCCCTGGTATCCCTGAATGTTACCGTCCTTATCCAGACGCGCAGAAGCGCTGATCAATACGCTGATAAACGTCCCGTCTTTCCTTTGCAGTGCATACTCGTAGTCCCGTAAAGAGCCCGTTTTTTCTATGTTGGGCAGTAACATTTGGCGGGTAGTCTTCGTCGGCATGAGATTTCCAACCAGTATTTCATCTCTGGAATAGCCGGTCAATACACACAGTGATTCGTTTACATCCAGGATATTGCCGTCTTTATCGTTGATGAAAATGGCATCCTTGGACTGCTCGAAGATATTGCGGAATTTTTCCTCGGATTCCCGTATAGCTCGTTCTGCAGCCTTGCGGGCGGTTATATCACGGGAGGTGCCTGTGAAACCAATAAATTTGCCTGTGTTATCACGCTGTGTCTTCACATTTATTTCAACCCAGATAATTGACCCATCTTTGCGGTATTGTTG
>JBEKCL010000015.1:0-30389 GCA_050014895.1 Dehalococcoidia bacterium | reverse complement strand
TACCCCCTGTGTCATCAGAGTACTATCCCAAAATATAGAGTACGTATACCCTATTATAAGATTTGTTACAGTTATTTGAGTACCAACAATTCCTGTATTGGCGCTCATGCTTTGTGCCATTGCATTGCCAGTCGGTATAAAGCACATTAAAATTGCTAAAAGAGTGATGACTGCCAGCATCTTGATTCTCATTGACAAACCTCCTTTTAATAATAATACAGAAAAACAAATATAATTGATAGTGTGTTTGCGTACTGTCTACGCGTAGAGGTTCTAAATGGACCGAAATTATTCATTAATAACGCGTCTAATTTCATTTTTTCGTATCTTGCCGATACCTGTTTTCGGCATAGCTTTCATGAAAAATATTTTCTTTGGTGCCATATAATGGTGGATGTGCCCGGAAAGGTATTCTAATAATTCAACTTCTGTGATCTGAAAGCCAGGTTTCAAGACAACCGCGGCAGCTATCTCTTCACCATATTTTTCGTCTTTAATCCCGAACACAGCGGCATCTGCCACTGCCGGATGTTTATAAAGCCAGTTCTCGGAAATGCCCGGGTCGATATTTTCTCCGCCCTTTATAATTATGTCCTTTTTGAGCCCGGTAACATACAACTCCCCATCATCGTCGAATTTGCCTATATCACCCGTGTAGAGCCAGCCATTCTTAAGGGCATCCGCTGTTTCTCTCGGCTTATTCAGGTATCCTTTCATTACCATGGGGCCTTTGCATATGATCTCCCCTTCCTGCCCGCGCTGCACTTCGTTGCCGTTGTCATCCACAATTTTTACAGCCATGCCTGAGATGGGGAAGCCAGTGCTGCCGGGTTTGCGTGGCCAATCCTTCCTTTGGCGGGATATGGAGCCTCCTACTTCGGTACAGCCGTATCCCTGTGTGATTTCCACGCCGAAGGTCTTCTGTGCTTTTTTCAGAGTTTCTAGAGGAAGTGGGGCGCCGGAACAGATTAAAAGGTCAATAGACGAAATATCATCGATTGACGGATTCCACACAACCAGCATGAAATTCAACATAGTTGGTACTACCGGAAGCACACTGGCCCTGTATTTTCGTACAGTATCCAATACCTTACGAGGGTCAAAAGGGGGCATGAGTATGTTGCTAAATCCTTCATGATACCCTTCAAGGCAACTTAACACGCCATAGATCGTATTCATAGGTACGGTCGTCAGTAAGGTCTCACACCTGTCAATTCCCCAGACAGAAATCCCGGCTTTCATCTGGCTGTACATATTTTGGTGCGTTAGCATGACGCCCTTGGGGTAACCTGTTGTACCGGAAGTGTACATTAATATAGCAAGATCATTATCATCAACTTCCACAATGTTTCCACGCTCATCGCTGACTTTCAGAAGCTCGCTATAATAGACTATATCCTTGCCCGTAGCTTCACCTATCAGGATTATGGTTTGCAGCGTTTTGGTTCCTTCTGCTGCTTCGAGCACTTTAGTGAGCAGTGTATCTTCGGTGATGATTACCTTGCAGCGCGAATCCTCGAGGATATAGCGGATCTCCGGGGCGGTCAGCATAAATACTATGGGCAGATATACGCCGCCCATCCTATGCACCCCATTGATAATCTCCGGAATTTCGGGAATGTTGCTCAGCACGGAAGCAACAATGTCTCCCTTTTTTACCGCTTTTATTTTTAAACCGGTAGCCAGGGCACGCGCCTGTCCCAGAATGTGTTTATTGGTAAATATCTGCTCACTGCCGTTCGTAATATAAATGAGTTGTTTGTATTCTCCATATCGCCAGACATTATTGTCCAGTAACTGGCCTATGTTGATGCTCATCTCTCATCCCCCGCCGGGCCGGTGCAAATATGGTATCGAATACCCAAATATTTCAAGAAATTTTAAATCGCTTTCCCAGCGCTGCAACTGACTTAAAAGCCTCTACCTGCCGAGCCTCCTCAACGCTGTCCCAGCCGAGAATTTTTTTCATCTCTCGCGCTACCACGGCAACTGCATCCATTCCCTGGTCTTTTCTCATGCCTACCAGGCTGCGCCTCAACATAAAATCGCCGACAGTCATGCAGCTTTCCATCTTTACTGAGTGCCATATCTGGGCGATTATATCTGTTCCTCCCGGGCTGATCGGCTGCCTCCCTGCAATATCTTCATTGGCGAGGCTGAGCACTTCCCTGGAGCGTGATCCATACAGGCGTGCAAGGTTTATAACGGTCTTTTCCGGGACGCAGTCATGTTCCACCAGCCAATTTATCTCTTCTTTGCCGAGCGCTGGCGCCCCAGGCAGTAATTTTATGCCGGTAGTGCATGGTGTTTTTACCCCTAACTTGCGGCAAACTAAATCGGCCGCATCCCTGGCCACTGCCCGGTATGCGGTTATCTTTCCTCCCAGAACGGAAACAAGGCCGTCGATTTTATCGAGCTTAACATGATCGATAAGTTCGTGATTGCGAGACGTATTCGAAGCGGATTTTCCCGGCTTGATTGCCAGGGAACGAAGACCGGCATACGTATAATAAATATCATCGGCTTTAACGTCCGGGTATGCCATGTGCAAACCTTCCAGGACGTAGTCCACATCGGCTTTGGTGGCATACACTGCATCCAGGTTTTCTGTGTAATCGGTATCAGTTGTGCCTACCAGCGAAAACCCTTCCCAGGGGATAACGAAAAACAGGCGACCGTCTACAGGAGAGAACAGTACCAGTGCATGTTCTGACACCTTGGGTATCACGATATGAATGCCCTTTGTCCTGCGCAGATATTCCGGCTTACTAGTGAATATCATACTTTTTACAATATCCACCCAGTGCCCGGCTGCATTTACAGTCAGCTTGCCTTTTGCCTGCAGGACCTCGCCGGTTATTTCATCTTTAACTTCAACGCCTGTGATACGATTGCTGTCCTTGATGATGTTAGTGACCCTTGCATGATTTACTACGGTTGCTCCACCTTCGCAAGCGGACAGGGCGGTTTCGAAATTCAGCCGCTCGGTAAGAGGAATTTTGCAATCGTAATACAGATAAGAACCCTGCAAATTGCGCACTTTCAATCCGGGTTCAAGTTCCTGTGTTTTGTTCCTGCCGTAGAATTTATGGTTAGGGAGGGTCTTGTCGTAAGACAATATATCGTAGAGAGTGACGCCGAGCGCCATTTCTACATTTAAGAATGTTGTGGGTATGGGTATCAAGAAAGATAGAGGTTGAACGAGGTGAGGAGCAATACGCAGCAGCACTTCCCGCTCGCTGAGGTCCTGCCTTACAAGTCCGAAGTCAAGTTGTGCCATATAGCGCAGGCCGCCGTGGACCAGCCTGGTCGACCGGGACGTGGTCCCTGAGCCGAAATCTTCTTTTTCCAGCAGAAGGGTATCCAGGCCACGGAGAGTAAGGTCCCTGGCGATACCGGCGCCGACTATTCCACCCCCGATCACTATTACATCAAACGTTTTGCTTGAAATCGACTTGAAATCTCTTTTCATAGTTCAGCCCCCGTTAGTTTATAGCCCATCCTTTGGCCCTTTCCACTGCCCGTTTCCAATTTGAATACAGATTTTCGCGCTGATCGGCCGACATTTTCGGTTCATAAGTTGCCTGTGAGCGCCATTTCCTGGCGATCTCCTCGGTGTTCTTCCATAACCCCGTAGCTAATCCGGCCAGGTAGGCCACTCCCAAAGATGTTGTTTCCGGTATAGCGGCAACCTGGATGGGTATGTTCATAACATCGGCTTGGAATTGCATAAGGAACGAGTTGGCTGTGCCGCCCCCATCAACTCTCAATACAGGTATGCCTATGCCGGTTTCCGACCGCATGGTATCGACTACATCTCTTACCTGGAAAGCTTCCGCTTCAAGCGTAGCCCGGGTAAGGTGTCCCCTGGTGGTGCCGCGCGTAACACCTATTATCATGCCGCGCGCGTACATGTCCCAGTATGGAGCGCCGAGACCGACAAAAGCGGGAACGAAATATACGCCGCCGTTATCATCCACCGACCTTGCCAGCGCCTCGCTTTCTGAAGCGGTCTTAATTATATTCAGCCCATCGCGGAGCCATTGGATTGCTGCTCCGGTAATAAATACACTTCCTTCCAGAGCATAATATACTTTATTGTCCAGTCCCCATGCCAGGCTGGTCAGCAGCCCGCGTTGGGAGATAATGGGTTTCTCCCCGCTGTTCATCAGTATAAACGATCCTGTTCCGTAGGTATTCTTTGACATTCCGGGCTTGTAGCACGCCTGACCAAAAAGCGCTGCCTGCTGGTCGCCGGCTATAGAGCAGAGCGGAATTTGCGCCCCCTCGAACATTCCTTTTGCCGTCTCAGCGTAAATCTTGCTCGATGGTATCACTGTGGGAAGCATGGCTGCCGGAATATTCAGCGTAGCCATGATGTCCTTGTCCCATTGCAGCGTATTTATGTTATAAAGCATGGTGCGGGAAGCATTGCTGTAATCAGTAACGTGCGCCTTGCCGCCGCTCAACTTCCATGCCAGCCATGTATCAATCGTTCCGAAGAGCAGTTCCCCGTTTTCGGCGCGCTTCTGTCCATCTTTGACATTGTCGAGTATCCATCGGATCTTGGTAGCTGAAAAATAGGCGTCCGGGATAAGTCCTGTCTTATCGCATATAGTCTGTGCCATGCCGCGGCTTTTCAGTCCCTCCACAATGTCAGCAGTACGGCGGCATTGCCAGACAATGGCGTTGCTGACCGGATCTCCGGTTTTCTTGTCCCATATTACGGTTGTTTCCCTCTGGTTGGTAATGCCTATACCTGCGATGCTGGAAGCGCTGATGCCTGCCTTCTGTATGGCCGAACGTGCCACTTCGAGGGAAGTCCGGAAGATCTCATCGGGGTCGTGTTCCACCCATCCGGGCTGAGGGTAAATCTGCCTCGTCTCTTTATCAGCATCCGCAACGGGGGACCCTTCCGAATTGAATAGAATTGCGGCGCTGCCTGTTGTGCCCTGGTCGATGGAAAGAATATATTTCTTGCCGTCCATAACGCACTCCGTCTGAAATACGAGTTTGGAGTATTGTATCATTAATAAAATTAGCTTACTACTAATTCAAAATGACTGTCTTCATTAATAATTGCGGGCATCTTCATACAGAATTCATATAACCGCGCCAAGATTCTTCTGAATTGACTATGGGGAAGATGTAATTATCATCAGCCAATCGTATAATTTAATCAACTTTTCCCACTTTGTGAAACCGAGTCCATTTAAGGAGTGATACTATGAAGATCAAACCTGTTGCAGCGTTGCTGTCGGTCTTAATAATAGTGGTGCTGGCCGGGTGTGCTCAGACTGCAGCCGTCTCTGCGGTCCCTAAAACTACAGTTCCCGCACCTGAGCAGAATACTACGCCTCAGGTTGTCTCAACTAATCAAAGTTTAAATGATACAAAGACATCTGAAAATGCGACAACTTCCAGCCCATCTGCCGCTAATACTGAAAATGAAATAACTAAAATAAGCGATATACTCGGAAATCCCAAGACATATGGCGGTAGAATTGTGACGGTTAAAGGCAAAATAGTCACTGAGTGCGGTTCCGGGTGCTGGTTTACTTTGCAGGATGGGAATGCTGTCATTTATATAGATCTTGCTCCTAATAATATGGTCATACCACAAAAGAAAGGGTCTACTGCCAGAGTAACCGGAGAGATTATCAGGGAAGGCAGCGACGTATATATGGTTGGCAGCAAAGTGGATTTCTAGGTTGGGGTGTTAAATTGAATATTTTTAGTTTAGCGGCCAAAAACCTCATGCGCAGGCGTGTCAGGACTTCACTGACAATAGCCGGCGTGGCAATTGCCATAGCTGTGCTTTTCAGCCTACTGGCTTTTAATGCGGGCTACGAAAAACAGTTGAACGGAGAACTTGGCAGCATGGGTATAAATATGCTGGCCGTTCCCAAGGGCTGCCCGTATGAGGCTGCCGCTCTCATAATACATGGCGGTGTTATACCTAAATATCTTTCTTATGATGATCTGGAGCAGGTGAGGAATATAGATGGTGTTGAAATTGCCAGTCCCATGTTGCTGCACCAGTTTTTTAAGGATGATAAGCCCCATATAGTCTACGGGATAAATATCGATGACCAGAAACTGCTTAAACCATGGTGGAAAGTCGAGGGCAGGTATTTCACGGAAGATGAGACCGGCGTAATGGTCGTCGGGCGCAGCCTGGCTGAAAAAGAGGACCTGAAAGTAGGACAGGTGCTTCAGTTCGGTCCCGACGGGGTCCCCACCACCATTGTAGGCATACTTGAACGGACCGGGACCCAGGATGATGAGTTCCATTTTTTACCGCTTGCTGATAGTCAAAAGATCTTTGGCAAAGAGGGGCAGATCACCACCATAGCTGTGAAAGTTAAGGATGTTTCTCAAATTATAGCTATAGGTAAGAAGATGGAACAGATACCGGATATCCAGGTGGTAACCATGACGCAAATCCAGGGTACGATTATGAACCTGGTAGGGTCGGCCCAGGCGCTGCTTTTCTCAGTAATCATTATTGCGCTGTTTATCAGCGCTGTGGGCATTATGAATACTCTTATAATGTCGGTCAATGAGAGGACCAGGGAATTTGGCATGATGAAGGCGGTCGGCGCGTCCGGTTGGGATGTGTCCAGACTGATCGTTGTGGAAACATTGATATTAACACTAATTGGCTGCGCGGTTGGATTAATAGTCTCCCTGGCCGGGTCTAAGCTCGTCGAAAGCTTTGTACGTGGAGTCATTCCGTATGCGCCTGCAGGCAACCTGATAGTTGTTGAGCCGTGGCTGGTTTTTGCCTGTATTGGCTTCGCTCTGGTAATCGGCCTGTTGTGCTCAATCTACCCGGCCATTAAAAGCGCAAGGCTGACCCCTATGGAAGCGATGAGGAGCGATCTGGAATGAAAAAGGAAATTATAGTTAGCAGGGGCCTATGCAAAGAGTACAAGCGCGGCAGCGAGAGAGTGCATGCGCTCAAAAATGCTGATTTTTCGGTCGGAGAAGGGGAGTTTGTTTCAATCGTTGGCCCTTCGGGTTCTGGAAAATCCACCCTACTGCAACTTTTGGGCTTGCTTGAGACTCCAACAGCCGGGAGTATAAACGTCGGCGGGACTGAGGCAGGCGGACTTCCTGAACGGGACCTGGTCAAGCTGCGCCGGAACAACATAGGTTTCGTTTTTCAGCAATTTTTACTTCTGCCAACCTTGACAGTCCGGGAAAATATCGAGTTGCCGTTGCTGTTTAACAGGAAAAACGTCAAGCCTGAAAAAATAGCTGAGATAATCGAAATGCTGGGGCTATCACACCGTGATAAGCACTTGCCCCATCAACTCAGCGGTGGTGAGATGCAGAGGGTCAGCATCGGGCGCGCACTGGTAAATGAGCCCAAAATTCTAATGGCCGACGAACCGACAGGAAACCTGGATTCGGCCACGGCTGAAAAAATATTCGAGCTGTTCAAGAAGTTAAATGCTATCGGGCTTTCGCTTATTGTTGTTACACATAATATGGACCTGGCTTCAATGTCTCATCGTGTGATCAAATTGAAAGACGGGGAAATATCTGCAAGCTAAAGATAGCTGTTTATATTGAATTTGTATTATAATTCCATATAAACGTCCCCGGTTAATTCATGCAGCCAACGATTGATATCTGCATTTATTAGGGGGCATAGATATTTGTATGCGTAATAAAGATCTGGCTATGAACATCCTCGGGAATGTCACGCAGGCCGTCCGTAATTTGCAGGCTTGCAAGGATTTTTCTAACCTGATGCCTGAAGTCAGGGTAAATATTGTCTATGCTCTGCCCGGTGCAAAGAGCGGAAAAGAAGTTGCGGCTATCGAGGGCAGAATTACCGTTGTCAACGGTTATCCCCATGCATCCGGCCTGCCTAAATGGGGTGCTTCCGACCATATGGCCAGGTTGGTTATAGAAGCGCGCAAGCACAATAAAAACATAAATGCCGGAATCAATTTTAAATGCGACAAAGGAATAATCCGGGTTGTAAAAGAATATGCCAGGGCGAATAAGTTGAAGTACGGCTGGATAGACCGCACGAAGGAACCAGACGAGGCAGCCGATATTGACGGCATGTCCATTCCCTGGAAGGTAAAGTACTTGATAGAGCAAAATGGCGCAGTGCCTGACCTGTTTTATGAGGGTGATGGTTGGGGAAAGGAGCCGCTCTTCTTTGCGCTGGGGCCCGATGCTCTGGCGGTTGTTGAGACTGCCATACAAATAGCAGGATTTTATAAAAAGAAGGTTGTCCGAAAGGGTTAGCCGCATGGCGGTTTAGCGGGGAATTTAAATGGCTAAGGATACTGACAATAAAGAGTTAATTGAAAAAATCTTGCAGCTTAAGAAAAAGCGCAATGCTGTCATACTTGCGCACAATTACCAGCGGCCGGAAGTGCAGGATATTGGTGATTTTGTGGGGGATTCCCTGGAGCTTAGCCGCAATGCGGCCAAAACGGACGCTGATACTATAGTCTTTTGCGGCGTGCACTTTATGGCGGAGACTGCCTCGATATTATCCCCCAATAAAGTAGTACTGCTGCCGGATGCGGATGCCGGATGCCCGATGGCCAACATGATAACGGAAGAGGACCTGGTTAAAAAGAAGAAAGAGGTCAGGGATGCTCATGTGGTCTGTTACGTCAACTCTTCCGCTGCAGTCAAAGCTGAATCTGAGATTTGTTGTACATCGGCAAATGCCATAGAAGTGGTCCGGACCGTGGGCGAAGGGGAAATAATATTTGTACCTGATCAATACCTGGGGCATTATGTATCAACGAAGCTGAACAGGCCGATGATACTGTGGCCGGGCTTCTGCCCCACGCATGTGCGGATTCAACCGGAAGACATCTTAAAACAAAAGAAAAAATACCCGGATGCGGTTGTCCTGGTGCATCCGGAGTGCAGACCTGAGGTGACCGCAGTAGCGGATGAAGTGCTCAGTACTGGGGGTATGCTAAGATTTGCCAGGCAAACAGAGGCGAAGGTGCTCATTATCGGCTCGGAGATCGGTATATTACACAGGATGAGGAAGGAGAACCCGGGAAAGACCTTCATACCGGCTTCTGAGAAAGCTATTTGTCCCAATATGAAGAAAATCACACTGGAGAAGATCCTGTGGTCGTTGGAAGATATGAAGCCGGAGGTGAGGGTCCCTGAAGATATAAGGGCAAGAGCAAAATCCGCCGTTGATAAAATGCTGGCAGTATGATTTAGGATGCGGGTGAAGTGGTGTCCGTGAAGTTAAGATAGGATGCACAAACCGGATTGTTTGATTTTCAATGTGATTTATGTTACTTATCTGTTAGGGATTATTAATTATTATTTTGGCAGTGGTGAAAGATGAGAAAAGTATATTTGGATAATGTGGCGGCCATGCCGCTGCTCCCCGAGGTTCGCGAAGCGATGTTACCGTTTCTTGGAGACATATTCGGCAATCCACAGTCCCTGCATTCATGGGGAGACGGGGCGAGGGATGCCGTTGAGGAAGCAAGGGGGAACGTGGCTGAGCTCATCGGCGGCAGCGCAGAGGAAATCATATTTACTTCATGCGGTACAGAGTCCAACAATTTGGCTCTCAGGGGATTGGCGCGGGCGAAGGCGGAAAAAGGAAAGCATATCGTCATTTCAAGCATTGAACATTTCTCCGTTATGAATACTGCCCGGACCCTTGAAAAGGAAGGTTTTGAAGTCACTATGGTCCCGGTGGATGGACAGGGTATGGTTGATCCGGAAGAGGTTGGGCGCAGCATCAGGCCGGACACGGTTCTGGTATCGATCATGCTTGCCAATGGAGAGGTAGGTACAATTCAGCCAATCTCAAAAATTGCTGAAAAGCTGCCCAAGAACGGCCCTGTATTTCATACTGATGCAGTGGCTGCTGCGGGAAATATTCCTGTAAATGTAAAGGAACTGGGTGTGGGCGCACTCAGCCTGGCGGGTAACCAGTTCAACGGGCCGCGTGGTGGGGCTGCATTATGGGTAAAACGCGGGGTAAGGATACTGCCGCTGATGGATGGTGGTATACAGGAAGGCGGCAGGAGGCCGGGGACCGAGGATGTGCCGGCAATCGTGGGGCTTGGAAAAGCAGCAGAGCTTTCGAAAAAGGACCTCCCTGTGAAAGTCCAGCGGTTCTCCCGGCTGCGGGACCAGCTGATTGAAGGAGTTCTGAGTGAAATAGAGCATTCCATCCTGACCGGTCACCCGGTGCAGCGTTTACCAGGATATGCCAGTTTTTGCCTGCAGTTTATCGAAGGTGAAGGGATATTGATGTTGCTTGATAGCAAAGGCATTGCAGCGGCCAGCGGGTCGGCCTGCACGTCACGTGCCCTTAAGGCTTCGCATGTACTTTTAGCGATGGGCATATCGCACGAGCTTTCGCAGGGTTCGACGCTGTTCACGTTGGGGCTGGATACTACCGAAGATGATATTAATTATGTACTGGAGGCATTACCGCAGGTAGTGGACCGTTTGAGGCAAATGTCTCCGTTATATTCCAAGTTTATGAAAGAACAGAAGGGGTGATTACTATGCCTGTTTATAGTGAAAAAGTAATGCAGCATTTCATGAACCCGCACAACGTGGGAGAAATTGCCGAAGCGGATGGGATAGGTGAGATCGGCAACCCGGTTTGCGGTGATATGATGACATTTTACATAAAGGTTAAAGACAACAAGCTGGAGGATGTTAAATATAAGACCTTCGGCTGTGGTGCGGCTATCGCTGTATCCAGCATGGTCAGCGACATGGTCAAGGGGAAGACGCTGGAAGAAGCGCTTAAAGTCACTCCCACCATGGTTGCTAAGGAACTTGAAGGCTTACCCAAGAATAAATTTCACTGTTCCAACCTTGGCGCCCAGGCATTAAGGAAAGCTATAAAAGATTATTACATCAAGAATAAAATCGACGTGCCAGGTTTGACCGATCAGGAAGAACCTGAGGAGGATGAACATGCCTGCGAAACGTAAACAGCAACATGAACATGAACACCAACCCCTGATTTGCCGCTGTGTCTGTCCGTACTGCGATGTCGAGCTGGTGGTAGCGGAATCGCCGTTCTGTGAAGTCTGCAAAAAGAGTTTCGGACGCTGTCCAAGTTGCGGTGCTATCATCCTGGAAGCAAAGGCTGTCAAGTGTACGAGCTGCGGTAAGCCGTTGGGCTAGGAGGCTGTGTAAGTATGGCTGAAAAGGACAAGATGACCCTGGTCTTATTTTCGGGGGAAATGGATAAGGCGCTGGCGGCCTTCAATATAGCCATAGGGGGCGCTGCTGCCGGTATGGATGTCACGATATTTTTCACGTTCTGGGGACTTAACGTGATAAAGAGAAACGAGGGTAGTATTAAAAGCAAAGGCATCATGCGAAAAATGTTGAATTTCATGAACCGTGGTGGGGCGAAGAGGCTGCCTTTGTCTAAATTTCACATGATGGGCATGGGCAAGTCGATGATGCAGGCGTTGATGAAGGACATCAACTTTCCCCAGGTGGACGAACTGATGCGGATAGCACTTGACTTGGGCGTCAAGTTTATTGCCTGTACTACAACGATGGGGATGATGGGTATCGGGCAGGATGCATTTATACCTGAGGTCGAGAGCTTTGCCGGCGTAGCTACTTATGTTGCTGAAGCGGCGGAAAGCAAAATTAACCTGTTTATATAGGAGCAGTATATGAAAGCCGACGTAACTGTTGATTGTGTTGGGTTATACTGTCCGATGCCAATTGTGAACACTGCCAAACAGATAAAGCAGATGCAGACCGGGCAGGTGCTGGAAATTGTCGCTGACGATGCAGGTATCAAGCAGGATATGCCCAACTGGGCGAAAATGACGGGGAATGAATTTATGGGTATAGAGGAAGAGAGCGGCAAGTACCATGTGTTCGTCAGGAAGGTTAAATAACAGGTAGCGGCAAATTGCATTGCCTTTAGGGCGTTGATATAATTTCTTAGTATTGAAAATGATTGTAGGAACTGGTCTAGAGAGGTAAAAATATGGCTGCAAAGCCGCGTAAAAGCGTAGTGCAAAACATAATAAAGAACCTGCTCGAGATGGAAATCCCGGAGATTCAGAATGCGTCCAAAGAGCTTGGCGAGTGGATAAAGCAGTTGGAACAGCATAGCTTCAAATTGGAGCATTATGCTACTGAAATAGAAAACTGGGCCTCGGAGGAGGAGGAAGGGGATTCTATTGAATTGACTGACTTGATCAAGGACCTTGAGGCAACCTTGACCGATATGCGCCATGGAAGAGTCCCCACTTCATTCAGGGAAGATTCCGAAGAGGTTGACGAGACAACGGACAAAATGCTGCGGGGTTATGGCCTGGCTGGAAAGGTGGGAAAAGAGACGAAGGCGCTGCCTAAAGCGGAAATTAAAGGTGAAGAAAAGCCAGCTACGGCAAGGCCTCCTCTCACTGTAAAACCGGTAGTTCAAGAACCCAGGAAAGAACCTGTCAGGACCCCTCAGGGTATCCTGATCGCTAAAGATATTGAAAAACCCAGGGCCAAAGCCGAGATACCAACAGGCGCCAAGGAAGCCGTAAAAAAAGAGGCTGACAAGACGCCGCCCGCCGAAGAAGAAGATGCCAGGGGTTACATGACCCCCGAAGGCTTTCTGATAAGACGGCTGCGCCCGTAATTCAAAATTACAAGCCCCTGTAGCTCAGAGGATAGAGCAGCGGTTTCCTAAACCGCGTGTCGTGCGTTCAAATCGCACCAGGGGTACCATTTTCTGAAGCTAAAATTACGGCAAGTTTATTTTATTATTTCGAGGGAGTGAACCCCAACTCACTTGCTTTCTTAAAATCAGCTTCGGATTTGTCGTATTCACCTTTGTATTTATAGACAATTGCACGAGTATAATAAGCTACTGAATACTGTGGATTAAGGTCTATTGCCCTGTTTAATTCAACAATAGATTTGTCAAATTCACCTTTTCCACTATAAACCATTCCACGTACCAAGAAAGCCGGGGCATACTGCGGGTTTATCTCCAGTGCTTGGTTGCACTCAGCTATGGCTTTGTCATATTCCTTCTTGGAATCGTATACCCAGGCAAGGCCCCAGTAAGCATCAACAAGATTCGGATCCATCTCTATTGCCTTGTTAAATTCTGCAATGGCTTGGTCATATTGCTTTGGGTCTCACATATAGCTATTACCATTGTCCACATGTTCTTGTGCTGTAGGAGAGGTAGTAGATGTTGAAGATAGTGCATTCAAGCATCCTGAATTAATACTGTTTGTCGCAAGTCTGAGCAATCCGAGCACAAAGATGATCGCAATGGCGGTAGCCCACCATGGAACCTTGGCAGGTTCTACATGATCGGTGGAATCGGAAGACGGTTTTGGTTCAGGTTTTGGGTCTGGTGTCGGGGATGGTTTTGTGCGAACCTCGACTGTTACCGACGTCCTGACGTCATCCAACTCAATATCTATAGATCCGGTACTAATCGTTCCCCATTCTATGCCATACGCTTCTATTTCGATTTCAAGTGGTAGCTTCTTTAGGGCGGTCAAAGCGCGTCGTTTGACAACTTTCAGCCACGAATTTGGTTTGCTTATATTCAAAGTGCTATAAGGCCCACCAGCATTATCGATAACAAATGAAGCTTTCTTGAGTTGCCCTGGTTCCATGTTGTCAAAAACTATATTTGAAGGTGTAACCACAGGCTTTGGTTTAGATTTAGGTGAAGAAGCAGGCTCCTTTTGAGCAGTGGAGGCTGGGCGTTGACGCGGCGGCTCTTGGGATCTATCAGATGACCTACTCGCAGGTCGGTTCCCAGGTGTAAGCAAATATTCCCAAGCAGCTTTCTTCTCAAGGAAGTCTTTATCGGCCTTTATCTTGATACGCGGAGGTAATCCAATAGTTTTGTCGGGGTGTAGCACATTTAGCCAATAGTTACGCTGCTCCTTTATGCGCTGTTCAGAGGCATCTGGAGGAACATCCAAAATACCGCACGCTGTTATCCAGTCCATTTTTATCTGATAGGTTCTCGCAATATAAATATACTCGTTATCAATACAAGACCGCTAATCCCATCGATCCATTGCCAAACGTTTTTTTCGAAGTGAATCGTAAAGATAGGATTGAATAGGATCGCAACAACACCAAATGTGGCCGCAATCCAGAGGTTTTTATATGAGTATGCTAAATAAACCAGGAATACTGCGATACAGCATATAATCCATCTGAGCACCTGAAAATATCCATACGGTATAGGGAAGATACCGATAAATAGTAGGATACCCGCAATTATCGCTGGCCATAAATGGGGCCTCCCAGCCATGACAGCCTTTATCTTGTTCAATCTTGCCTCTACCCTTCTTCTGCGACATTATAGTCCTTATATATTAAATATCAATAGCATCGGTGTGACCTGCCAAACATAGTAAGTATCGTTGGAACTGAAGCTATTGTAATCAACGTATTTAACTGGTAAAATTGTTCATATATGTATATGGTGGTTTGAGTGAAGGCAATATAAATATTTGAATTCGGAACAATATGTAGAAGAGTGTGTTGAGCATGGATGACGGTACTGAAAATGAATTAGACCAACTTCGGGATATGGTGGATCATAGCTTTTCACAAATCGAGGCACAGACTAAATTGATCAATATAAATTTCTCTTATCCTTTATTTGCCGCTGTACTTGCTGGACTTATGGCAGCGGCAGGGTTCATTACTAACAATATTCTCTACTGGTTACCGGCTTCGTTCGTAGTAATTTATCTATGGTCTGTATTCTCAGGCAAATCGTGGTGGACATCTCGGGTTAATAACGCTGAAGCCATACGTGATGCCTCGAAAAGCATAAATCAAGAGCAATTTAATTTTGGACTTTTATGGTTGTTAAAAAATTCGTCACCGCTGATAACAGCTATCGGTCTTTTGTTTTTAGTAAATATCGTAATCTTACTTCTAGTATGGGTGCAAATAATCAAGAGCGTAGTGCCCTTCGACTTCTGGATTCCTTTAATTACTAGTGTAATTTTCATACCCATTCCAATTTGGTTAAGTTCGCTCATAAATTATGTAGAAAGTGGCCGCCTGCGTATACCTGTACCAAAAGATGATTCTTTGACTGATTCTCCTATCAAAATTGCGGGTATTCTGATTTTCGCCATAATCTACATATTTGCCTTACTTATTATGCCTTTTGTATCTATTAAAGCAATGAGTTTTTTGTTTTTCCACGAGGGTGTTTCTTTCTGGACAGCATTTGGAATTATGATTATTGCAATGTTAGTACAGGTAGTCTGTTTCATTTTATTGTCCAGCTATTTCAGTGCGGTTGGCGCAAAAAAAGAACTATCAAATACTCTCACTATTTTATCTGCGCTAAGTCTACAAATCGATGATTATATTTTGAATGACGGTAAGGGACCTACATCACTCGATATGCTGAAAGATCAATATATGAAAACTAGACGATTCAACTTGGTGACGGATGACTATATGAAAATTGTTCCATTTTATATGCTCAATATGAATAGAGAATACCTTTTACATCAAAAGTAATGGGTTCAATTAAATAGTGATTGGGGATCGTCAGGAGTATGTTATATTCTGGCTTCTTGAATGGGAAAGACCTAGCTATCTGCATTAGCATCTAATCTCCCAAACAATTCTTTTTGTTTTTCGAAATCCTATGAGGATAAACGTCAATATCTGGGGAAGCTATGGGGGCAATCCCCCCTTCCGACGTATCCCGTCCCCGCGACCAGACTAATTTATAACTGAAAGACTCTAATGATATAGACAATTTCTTTTTTACAGTGTCTATTCGCGCACAAATCTGTAGCTACACGAACAGACTGGCATGATCATTATTGACACCTAGCTTCATACCATTGGTTATGAGGATTTGTTAAAATCACCTCTTTATAGTGTAATGTAATTTATAACACTAACCAGTCCCTCGTTCTAACCATCTAAATGACGCAACGGACTTTCGAATATAACGTACGGATGTTATAATTATCTGGAATTCCACATACTTGGGAAGGGAATGTTTGCATTTATAGGCTGTGGTTGAAGTGGAAAGGTCAATCTCCTTAGTGCGTTCAGGCGAGTTGGTTTGTTATCGTTTAAGATGAGTATGATAATCGGTATTATGAGAGGTGTTGGACATGACTGATGTTGTTTTACCCGTCTGGTCTGTGCATAGTGTTTTTGTTCAAGCTAATGTGGTACATGGCTATCGTTATTTGGATTTAACTGGGGTTTTACTCAATATAATATCTGACCGTTATAAGAAAATAGATGTGATTTCTCCAGGGGGAACCAGTCTCTCATACCCCCTGGATGTTAACGATCCGTTCCAATTACAGTTTGAGAATACGCGGATATGGTTACATTATGTGGGGATCGATGCTACCCAGAAGATAGAGAAGACCGCACCGGAGATGATAAAGTCAATAGCTGAGAAACTGGAGATGCAGGAGTTCGTCCGTTATGGGGTCAGAATTCACTACTTCATCAAAACGACCGATGTTCTTAAAGCCGCGGAAGGGGTATGTCGGAAAATAGTATCTCCACCGATTGCAGAACTAATAAAGAATCGGCGTATAGATATCCCCCCGAATCTTCAAATACCACTGGTCTTCAAGGATATGGAAGTAATTCTTAGGTTCAGTTGGGTTGTTACTGTAAAACCTCCTGTCAATCCGGGGGATTATAGTGGTAATGGTCTGATTCTGGACATTGACGTAGGACAGCGAAGTGATGCCACAGCTTATAACAGACGTGATCTTGCAAAGCTGATGAGTAATGCTATTGAGGCACATACAGAGTTATTAGTCAAATATGGGCAGCCCCTACTCCAAGGAGTGGACCTATGACTCCCAATGAACCAACTGCTGATATCACCAGCGGTGGATTGCTTGGCAATGTGGACATTGGAACTCAGGCTGGACAGACTGCAGACGTTGTCTTGGAAAAAGATGCTGAAAGTGATACTGATTATTTAGTCACGAAATCATCAGAATTGACTTCAGATGAGTATGCACCTAAACTCTCGAGTTCACACATCAGGGCAAGTGAACGTAACGCATTAATGACTAAATATCGTGCGGCACAGGCCAGTGCTTTTTTCGATCCTGAAGCAATGGCTCTATTGGAGAGGCTAACGGAAAAGGAATTGTACGATTTTCGAGAATTGGCTGATAAGTTTACTACTATAATGTGGGTTAAATTAGCGATATTGATACGCGCATATTTAGTGGAGCCTTTAGATAACGGAGTTATAGTTACACCAGAAGGTTACCAAGCCCTGATAAGGGTGAAAAAGTATCTTTCTACATTAGATACTGAGAATCATTTATCACAAACAGAGAAGGAACGTTAACGCTCATGCCCCTAGAAACGTTTCCCGAGAAGGTCAAAAGGGCCCAAATTCAAGTTGGTGCTAAAGTACATATTTTGGTATGGGGACCCGGAAAACAGACAAAGGAGCCTCATTGGTATGAGAAGCGTAAAAAGGTTATTGAGCATATTCAAGGATTGAACCCTAACTACGATGTATGGACGAGTGAGGATATTATCGAGGATGTGGGGAGTTCAGGAACAGGAGATTTGGCTAAAATAGATGCAGGAAGCACAGAGTATTTACATGCAATTAGTGCCGATATCATTGTAGCGTTAGTGCTAGGTCACCCTGATAAGCAACCAGGTATTTATCGAGAACTTCAATTGGTATCTCATAAACGGGAACTAAGAGACAAAACGTACATTTTTATTCCGGACCAACAGTCGTATCGCAAACACTTTACTTCGGGAGTCGTCAATAATTTCCGTGATGACCATATTTTTGCGCTACCTTGGGTGGTTATTAAGCACTGCGAGCAAATACGAAGCCGTTGTGAATTTCTCGCTGAACAGGAATTGAAGCAGAAACTACTTGATGTGATGAACAGTATATTTTGATCCACTGGAAGTAATGTTAATGTCGAAGAGAGATGAATTTCCAAAACCCATACAGCGGTTGATAGCTGAGAGGGCTGGCTATATTTGTTCGAATTGTTCGATTGGCACGATAGGAGCTCATTCAAAAGCTGGTAAGTCTTTGAAGTTAGGCAAAGCGTGTCACATTACCGCGGCAGCAATTAAAGGTCCGCGTTTCGATCCAAATATGACTTCTGAAGATCGCTCTTCAGCCAGTAATGGGATCTGGCTTTGCCTTAAATGCGCCGATATGATTGACAAGAATTCAGAACGGTATAGCGCGGACCTACTTAGAACGTGGAAAAGAGATCAAGAACTTCGTATTAAAATGGTATTAGAGAGTTCCATTCGGCTTGTTCCCCAGATAGAGCTTTGTAGATTGTCCGATATTAGCAATAATGCTCAACTAAGTATTAGCGAGGCCAAACGCATTTTGGGTTACGAGGAAAATAAAGTAAATGCTATCAAGTTGAAGGAAAGTGGTTTCAATCGAAGAATTATCCCGCGAATTCTATCAGATCTCGAAAAGGCAAAGGAATCTAATAATTTTCGCCTTATTCAATATATTCATTCCTACGTTGATAGTGGTTTATCTAAAGTACCTAAATCATGGAGAAGCCTAATTGCAGGATTTCCGATTATTGGTCAAGATATATCAAGCCCTTCACTCAATAGTATAGCCACATTAGCAAGTGAGTACCATCCTTATTTATCAAGGTCATCGAGAGATTACTATCATCAAAAAGTGCGAGAGCTGTTACTTGGTGTATTGGCTGAATCGCAGGCTTTTCTTAATGATGCGGCTTCAGCAGGTTGGTTCCCCCTGATTGTGTCTGCCTACCCATCATTGAAACGGTGGCAAGATCCGTTTCGAGCATATCAGAAAGGCATATCGTTCTACTATGATGATGCCTTGCTCTCGGGTAACTGGTCTTACATGGTCCCTTCTATATTGGGAGAACATTTTCATGATGCCCACAAAACTTGGTCCGGAGCTCTTTTTGACATGATCAGTCGTTTACCTGATCCAGACAAACAAAGAGGCAAATTACTTCCCAGCTTTGTTCTTTTTGATGTAATTTATTCTTGGTGCTGCAAAGCTCCTTCGGATTTTACACCGCCATTGAGTAACATCAAACGTACAGTTGTAAGTAGCTCAGATAATACTATTGCAGGATTGTATAAATCGATAGCCGAAGCTGGTATCATACCGCGAGAATAACTAACACTTAGCTAACGGACTGACCAAAACTCAAGGCAACCAATCAATACGCGACGAGTGATAACGTATCACCGGGTCCGAAGCTAAGAAAACGCTTTAGCTGATCTAGACAGATTCCTAAATCGCGTGTCGTGAGTTCGACTCTCACCAGGGGTACCACATTTCAAAGCTAAAATCGTCATTACACCACATTATACAAATTGACATAAAGTAAAAAAGCTAACGGATAGCTAACCTGTCTTTTTAATAGCATCGTTTTTTGGAGCATGAGTGAGGATAGTGTCGAAACGAGCGGCGGCCGCTTCCTGAAGCCCTGGGGCGACATGACTGTAAGTATCTAGCGTTGTTTGAATGCTGGCATGCCCAAGCCTTTCCTGAACTATTTTTGGATGTATGCCTTGTTTTAGCATTAATGAAGCATGAGTGTGCCGGCATCATGAAGTCGTATATCTAATATCCCAGCCTGTTTAGTTATCTTGACCCATGCATGGCTCATCGTATCTGGCAGGACTGGCTTACCGTTGTTGTCACTGAATACTAGGTCGTCGTCGTTCAATACATGTCCAAGAAGCATACTTTGTGCCGACTGTTGCTCTTTGTGCTCCCACTGTATCTTAACCAAGATTGGGTTAAAAAGAGCTTCTCCTTTTTCTTCGCTGTGGCATACTACAGGTTCAGTTAATTTTGCGACCTTGGTTACTTCAAACACACCCCAGTACTTGCTTTTTGTCTTGTGTCCAATTTTTATCATTCTTACCTCCTATTGCGATGAGTTAAAGATAGGCGTATGAGTTAATACCTTGCCGGTGAAAATCAATTATACACCTAGATAGGGCGTCAGCCCCTCTTTGAAAACAACTTCCCGCTCCCTCTAGGGAGCGGGTCAGGGTGAGGATGATAAGACTGTTAATTAGAATTTAACCCATGCTATCATAGAAAACATAGTTGAAATATGAACGTGGAAGGTGGGTAAGAATATGCGTAAATATGTGTTGATTGTGGTCCTGGCGGCTATCATCATTGCGGGTCTGTTTGCACCGGGGTGCATTTTTGTGCAGACGCCCCCAGCCCCTCCCGTAACACCGGCTCCGTCATCCCCGGTTGCCCCACCGCCAACCCCACCAGTGTCCCAGCCCCCCGCTGCCACAGGTGTCCCGGCCAGTGTGCTTGCTGAAGAAGGAAAGAACCTTTTCGCCGTCAATTGCGCCAGTTGCCATGGCGACGTTGCGCAGGGAACGTTCAAGACGCCAGCCTTGATTGGATTCAACGCACAACTGGGCAAATACAGCACGGCGCAGGGCCTGTTCGACTTTATCAGCAGGCAAATGCCTCTGGGAGCGGCCGGCACACTCTCCAAAGAGGCTTACCTGAGACTGTTAGTTTTTTGCCTGCTCCAGAACGGGTATGTATCACCCTCAACGCCAATAGACGCCGGCCAGTTCAGCACGATAAAACTCGTTAAGTGAGGACCGCTTCCCATTTGCTGAATCACTGATCCGGAGCAGCGACTAGGCGTCAGATCGCGGAATGTGCAAGCCCTTTCCCAGTAGACCTCACTACCATTGAACGAACATTGGGATGTCTACGTGGCCGTAACAGCTTGAATCAGACGATCCGTAAGACCGAATTGAATTGGATAATAGAGGTGCCAGGATAAGCAAAAGCCCCTTGGTGTTTCAGGTGTAGTTCGATCCTCCCTCGCCTCCACCAGAAACACGACCCCTATCCGCTCCTGGGAGTGGATGGGTTTGCTGATATAACTGAATAGCTGGACCTTCCCTTGAGACAGTCACCTGTCATATGTCCGGCATTCGTTTTCACCATCCCGATCAGTGTTCAAGGCAGAGATTTAATATCAGTAGATTACTTAACCACCTCGGCTGTTGTCTGCTTCTGGGTCTGCAAAATGCCCGGCAAAGCATCCTGAGTGGGAATAACCATCGTGATCATGAGTATGCCTTTGTCGCTGGGCGCTGTTACGACTTGTGCCTTTCCCGTTGGGTCCTTATATATCATGCCCTTGGAGACCAATACAATTTCAACCGGGTTCGCCTTGGTCTGCGAACTGGTAAGGTTAAAGAAATTATCAGTATTCATGGCAAAAGCGGAGATAGTCCAGAGTTGGGTTGTCATAGACGTCACGCGAAGCGGATGCTGGCTTACGTCGTAAATACAGAGTGAATAAATATCATCAGGCGCCGGCCTGACCACGTCCGTGCTCTTGTCTGTAATCGGCGGTTGGAAAACCCACTGGTTGCTGGGGAAATTGAACTTCTTGGTAATTGTTGCTTCCATTATCGCGGTGGGAATACTAATCGCGACGATCAGATTTACAATGACAGCCACAACGATGACGGCTAAAAGCGTCCATCCTATCCACGGTATCCATTTCTTCATTATTGGCAGCCCTCCTTGACGATGTCCGGCAGCTGCGCTGCCTTCAGTGCATTGGCGTTCGAGTAAGCAGTCCCGGAGTCATGCAGGCGGAGGTACACATTCAGCGTTTTGGCGTTGCCGGTCGGCAGCCAGTTCCCCTGCTTCGGGGTCTTCGACACGTATATTTTGAAACTGCCGTCAGGCTCAAACTTGATATCGGTGGAACTGTACGAATAGCGGTTCTGGTCGTTGGCTATCAGGAAGCCATTCTCATTGTAAACGGTGATGTTCCAGTATCCTGACTTGGGCGCCGGGCCCTGTATCACATAGTCACAGTTGGCCGCCAGCGGCTGCCCGCTGTCATCAGTGTAAGTGTCCAGGTAAATGCTTAAGGATGCGCTCACTGCCATAAGCCCGTTTTCAGCGACCCAGGCCTTGATATAGGGATTTGCACCGCTGCTGCCATAGGCCAGGTTGGTTGACCAGGGTCCGTTCTGGATGTTGCTACCACTGGTGACCAGATTGGCAACGGGGTTTACGGTGACAAAGCCGATGGCAGCGCCCGCAACCAAGGCTATCGCGGCAGCTATCAGGACCTTATAAACAATTTTCATATTGCTCTCCTCCCATTCTTCTGAGCGATATATTATATGACACTTTACTAATTACGCAAAAGGGCCGTTCGGTACAATAAATATGACCCGTTAGGTCAATAAGGTGCTTCGTAAACGCGGCTAGCCAGGGCACAAGATGATAGCTGTGATTCAAGCGGAGTTGGACCATCCCTCGTCCCCACCAGAAACACAGAACAGACTTTCAGTTGATCACCGTGCAGTTGCTGATTTTTACGGTTTAGCACTGCTCAATGTTCTACGTACAAAACCTGGCTCTCTATTTTTGCATAATCACCGACTTGAACGTAAAGACACATATTGGTACACTTACGAGTAAATCCGGTATGCGCTACCAGACAAAACAGCTAACATTTAGCTAACGGACTGATTAGAACCAAAAATAACTTGTCAACATTTGACGTAAAAATTGGAATTTTTGAAAGATTCAAGCGTTCTAAATCGAACGTAAAACAACGCTTCGGACGACTTAGGACAGATTCCTAAACCGCGTGTCGTGAGTTCAAATCGCACCAGGGGTACCACAATTCAAAGATAAAATAACAGACGCCAACTCAGTCCTCAAACTGACATTTAATATTTAAACAATGCCTCCGCGGCACCATGCTTCTGCTACTACATCATCCCCTCGCTGGAAATTCTAGTTCGCAGGCCTTATCATAATTAGCAGGTTTACCTGTCTCGCTAGCTCAAAACCGGGCGGTTTGCCGTTTTGGGAGGCTATTCCCCAGGTTATTTTTTATGCGCATGGACTATCTAGAAGACTACTACGAAATTCTCCAGGTGCATCACCTCGCTGAACCGGAGGTAATCGAGGCTGCATACAGAAAGCTTGCGCAGAAATATCATCCGGACGTCAATAGGAGTACCAACGCCGCGGAACGTATGAAGCGGATAAATGAGGCGCATGACGTTTTGAGCGACGCACTGCGCAGGAGGGACTACGATGCACAGCGGGTACCCGGCAGGGGTGCGGACCCCGGAACCCGTGAGCCAGCCCATTCCGCAAAACCCCGCCCTGTCCTCAAGGTGCTGCCCAGGCATATCCGCTTCAAGGACCTGGACTGTAATCAGAGCAAGACGACACATTTTGATATCCTCAACGAGGGAGGGCCGTTTACCGACTACAGCATAGATACGGACCGGCTTCCTGCCTGGCTGGAGATCACCGGGATCGAGCAGCTGGGTGGTGAAGAGCTTCCTGTGCGTGTGCATATACGGGCATGCGGGGAGCGCGTTGGAACGCAGTACGA
This sequence comes from Dehalococcoidia bacterium, assembly GCA_050014895.1. Taxonomy (GTDB): domain Bacteria; phylum Chloroflexota; class Dehalococcoidia; order GIF9; family UBA5629; genus JAFGLP01. The sequence continues at coordinate 6,954 of JBEKCL010000015.1, read as the reverse complement.
TTGTTGCATCGCCGTCAAGATCGTAAACTCGGAGTCGCATTATACGGAGGAGACGCAGGTCCACATCGAGGTTGCCATGAAAAAGCCTGTGCTGGAAATGGATAGCTCCCACCTGAAATTCAACATCCTGACGGATATTATTTCCCGGCCGCAGTCTGTGAAGCTGTTCAATATGGGTATGGGGTATATCGAAGGCGATCTTATTCCGCGCCAGAAGTGGATAAAAGTCAGTCCGAAGCATGTGAAGTTCGACCATCAACAGGTGGTCCAGGTGCAGATCGACACAGCGATGCTGGTCAATAACATGCTCGGCTATGTTGATGTCAAGACCAACTGCGCGCAGGAAACCATTACTGTGGAAGCGAGCCTGGTTAATGAAAAGAAGAAAGCCAGGTAAATGGATCTATTTAACATAAATAATTTCCCGTGTTATGATAGAGCTTAGAGGAATTAGATGCCTGTTACCAATATAAGGGTAGTGGCTTACTGGGATTTCTATGATTATGCGACTAGAAGAATCATGGAGAAGGGGAGACCTGTGCAAAACCGCGCCACGCCGCATTTTGGAGAAGTGGTAGTTGGCATTCCGGGCAAGCCGAATGCTATTGTGCGGGACATTAAATTTAGCGGTATCAAAGATAAGCTGCCCTGTTACGACGTCTTCGTCTAGTATCTTTCAAGGCATCAGGCCGCAGTCAATTCGACATTTCATTTCAAATTATGTATCCGTTGGCAGGATTACCGCTGGAATTATCCATTGCGGTCATGTTTATTGTCCTGTTAGGCCTTCAATTCATTGTATGTATGTGGGACACTGTTATTGAACAACAGGAGGCAGACAATGGATAAGAATATAGCCGATGTTAGACAATTGAAGGCAATCCTGGCATGCGATCAGAGTGACGGCTATCTTAAACTATGGGCCCAAAACCAGCTTCAGGAAATTGCATACCGTGATTTGCTTGCGCAGATGGATAAAACACCTGTTCTTGCTGCCTGACCTTTTCTGCTGCTAACTATTTGGTATTAATCTGTCCAATTCTATTCCGGTAGGAGAACCTATCTGCCTGAGTGTGTACTGCCTATCGAGGCACTCGTAATTCATAAAGGCTTCAAATTTTTACCCGTATTCAGTTGACGCTGCAATAATAACGGGCAATTTCCGAGATAACGCTGACTTGCCATCCTTTACCATGCTGATGTAATATTTACTGCGTTTGTTCAACAAGGCTAATTTAGAGTATTAATTACATTAATTGAGATTTGTTTTATATAGGTGTCCGACAGACGCCAGGGTACTTTAATAAACTAAGAATTTTAGTATAATAGGGGTGTAGCTCAGTTGGTAGAGCAGCGGTCTCCAAAACCGCGTGTCGTGGGTTCGAATCCTGCCACCCCTGCCATGCCGAGGTGGTGGAATCTGGTAGACACGCCATCTTGAGGGGGTGGTGGGCGCAAGCCCGTAGGAGTTCAAATCTCCTCCTCGGCACCAATTTGTTTATTATCACTCTGTGGAGCGGGCGGAAGTAATTCAGTGGTAGAATGCCTCCTTGCCAAGGAGGATGTCGCGGGTTCGAGCCCCGTCTTCCGCTCCATTTTTATTTCCAGGGCGGCGTAGCCAAGTGGTTAAGGCGGGGGTCTGCAAAACCCCTATGCATCGGTTCGAACCCCGTCTTCCGCTCCATTTTTATTTCCAGGGCGGCGTAGCCAAGTGGTTAAGGCGGGGGTCTGCAAAACCCCTATGCATCGGTTCGAACCCGATCGCCGCCTCCAACAAATCCCGAGGTGGCGGAACGGTAGACGCGGCGGACTTAAAATCCTATGGCGAAAATCCCATACATCATTATTTTACGTACAAATTAGAATAAGTGTATTGTTTTTACAAAAGCCGTTTTGTACGTAATTTACCACTTCAACAAAAATTTGCAGGCCATAGTCTTTAATAGTTAAGTCAGTCCGCGGCAGCCGTTGCTATGTAACATGAATTGTTTGACAGGTAAGGGTGCGCTCAATGCCCTCAACCTTGTGAAGATGCTCGGTGATAAGCTTGCCTAGAGAGTCAATGGAGTCGCCTTCAACCACTGCGATGACATCATATGGGCCCATTACAACATCTACAGATTTGACACCGTCGAGCTTTTTAAGCTTGTTGAATACTCCTTTAGTCTGGCCTACTGACGTGGTGACGAGTACAAAAGCTTTGGCTACCATAATATCCCCCCTTTACCTCCACGATATGTCTGATGCTCGTATTTAAATTATACGCCTTTCCTAAGACGTGCACACTAAGCCATAAAGTCCGCTTATTTTAAGTCTCCCCTCTCATCGGGTCAGTATTTCTATGAAATCTTAAAATATTTATCTATCTCATGTTTGTTCATCAGGATTTGTATCTAAATATGTTTTGTGCTAATACTTAGGAAAATGAAATGGAGCCTGACAAAGCAGACAGTTATCTCCGGATTAAGTTTCTTGGCATCCTTATTACTTGCAATCCAACTGCTTACATCCTTGACAGCGCCGGCATTCGGCGCTGATAGCGGTTCCCCGGCGTCAGCACAATTCTACGGAAGTGTGACCAATAATGGCTCCCCGGTTGGCGCTGGCTATGTGGTGATAGCCACCATCGGCAGTGTCCATGTGGTACAAACCACCACCGATTCGCAGGGCAGGTATGGATATGATTCTGTTTTTCAGGTAAATGCCACTGAAGGTGCAAGAGTGCAGTTTCTTGTTAATGGGGCCCCGGTTCTTCAAAGTGTAACCATCCAATCGGGAGCCAGAATTGAGTTGGACCTTTCCGTCTATGGAGCCAGTTCAAGCACTGCCCAAGCAACATGTTCTCTCACTCCCAGAACGATGCCGGTTGCCACTGTCGGCATATCTTATTTAGCGCAGCTTGAGCCTCCCAGCGGAGGTGTCATGCCTTACAAATGGTCGGTTAATTCAGATAGCCTGCCGGAGGGATTATCGCTTGATGGCAGCACGGGTATTATATCCGGCATACCTACCAGGGCCCAAACCTGCGTCTTCACCGTCCTTGTAAGAGACAATTCCGAGCATTACTGCAGTTTGAATGCTACCTTGCAGGTGAATACATCTTCCACAAGTAACTTCGCTCCAAATTCAGATCCCACTACCTCTCCAACGGAACAGCATCAAACTCCAGGTTCAAACGAAGGTACGGCGCCAGCCACGTCCAATTCGGATTTTGATTACTCTAATCTGGTTGTTAAGCCGGCGGTCGCCAATCCCGGAGATCAAATAACTATATCTTTACAGGTGGAAAACGCCCATCCTTTCGAATTAACAAAGCTCATATCACTTAAAATAGACAATGCGGAGGAAGCTCAAAAAGAGATTTCGCTGGCCGCAGGAAAATCGGAGACGGTTAACTTTCTTATCTGTAAGAATGCCCCTGACGAATATACCATCAATATAGGGAAGCAAACTGCCAGTTTACACGTCAACGCTATAAATTCGGCCAGCCAGCAACCCAACAGCCTTGTTCTTCTCATCACCTTAGTAGGCGGACTACTGATCGTTGTACTTGTAATAATGATAATCATCAGGCGGCGAAGTTATATCTGAAAATGCTGATGATAAGATTCTTAAATATTGCCGACGCGTATTTCAAAACCTGGATTCATTATATCTTGATGAGCGTTGCCTGCCAGGTAGAATCAACGCACTATGTCAAATAGCCCAATACATTTATTTTAAAATCATGGATACTAGTGTAAAATATTGGGCCAATGTACCATTCCGATTTTGCCCGGGTTAATAATGGACTGAAGGGAAAGGCCTTTGCCGCTATCATAATAGGCCTTTGCATAATCGTTAGTTTTTGCCCCCAGACGACTGAACCTGCGCAAAGAAATAGCTCAGCTTCCCCCGAGTTTTCCAGTTCCAATAATAATGCATTTCTCCCCGCACCCATTCAAATGGACGGCGAGTTTTGCACGTTAAAGTTCAACGAAAATGTTAACTGTAAGAGAATGCCTGCAGCATCAAAGGAGGCCCTGTTCCTAAGATACAAACTTATGTCTCCAACCTCCTGCGGCAATGGTATTTACCTTGCATATTTCAGCGGTACCCGCGGGGCGGATTTCAAAATTGCCTGCCAGTTATTAAACTTACCTCCGCCATTCACATTATTGTGATTGCAGGGCGGGTTGTTTGGCGAAGCTAACGGTAATAAACTAAATCTATTTTAAGCCCACTGTAGTATAGGTTACTTTGGGCTGTTTTCATCCAATCACTGGAATTGTATGCATGTTATCCGTTTGAGGATAAGGCGCCAGTGCCATGACCTTCCCTGTAGTCATTTCTTTACCTGCAAAATAAACAAAAAGGAATTTTGAAAATGACTAAGAAGAACATCTACATACTAATATCCATTTTAATCCTGTTTGCATTTGCGGCTTTCCTGGTGTTGCCAATTGATGGTGATAGATTGGGCAGGAAAGGGTTCCTGCTAGGCCTTGACGTGCAAGGCGGCAGCCATCTGGTATACGAAGCCGACTTGACTAAAAAGGACCCTTCTCAGACAGATGAACAAGTCATGGACGGCGTAATACAAAAAATTGAACGCCGTGTTAATGCCTATGGTGTTACTGAACCATTAATACAGCGTGAAGGGACCAATAGGATCATTGTCCAACTTCCTGGAATAAAAAACATAGATGAGGCGGTTAAGCTTATCGGGCAGGTTGCCTTGCTGGAGTTTAAAGAGACTACCCCCGATGCTTCGGGTCAACCAAAAAGGAACGAGGCAGGTGATATCATATGGAAAACAGCCACGGCAACCGGCAGCGACGGCATAGAGAAAGAGCTGACGGGCAAATACCTTAAACCCAATTCAAAAGTTGTACTTCAACGAAATACCAATGTACCGGAGGTTGCTTTCGAGTGGAATGACGAGGGGGCCGTTCTGTTCGAGCAAATTACCAAGCGCAATCTCCAGAAACCCCTGGGCATATTCCTCGATAACCAATTGATTTCTGATCCGACTGTCCAGGCCGTCATCAAGAGCTCTGGTGTTATTACCGGCCCGGAGATAAAGGAGGCGCAAACCCTGTCTATTCAGCTCAACTCGGGTTCACTGGATGTACCTCTCACAGTTGTGCAAAGAATGGATGTAGATGCGACCTTAGGAGCCGATTCCCTGAAGAAGAGCCTGTATGCCGGTTTCGTTGGACTGGCCCTGGTGGCACTGTTTATGCTGATTTATTACCGTTTGCCCGGTTTGCTGGCAATATGTGCCCTCCTGGTATATGGGTCGGTGTCGTTAGCAATATTCAAAATGATCCCCGTAACCCTTACCTTGCCGGCAATCGCGGGCTTTATTATATCTATAGGTATGGCCGTAGATGCCAATGTACTCGTCTTCGAGAGGATGAAGGAGGAACTGAGATCCGGACGCACGTTGGGAGCAGCGGTGGAAGAAGGTTTCCGGCGTGCCTGGCCTTCTATCCGGGACAGTAATATATCTACCTTCATAACGTGCCTCATCCTTTACTGGTTTGGAGGAACGTTCGGCGCATTTATGGTCCAGGGTTTTGCGATTACCCTTTTCCTTGGTGTTGTTGTCAGCATGTTCAGCGCCTTGATTGTTACACGGACTTTCCTGCGCGTGCTGGTGGGCAGCCGGGTAGTCACCAGTTTATCTGCCTATGGAGTCTCTTTACCTGTTTCTTCGATCCCTATGACCACCAAGTTAGCTGCCCCTGTAAAAAAAGCAGGGGTCCTGGATTTTGTAGGGAAAAAGAAGTGGTTCTTCCTGGCATCAGCAGTGATAATCATACCGGGTGTAATCTCCTTAGGGATTTTCCACCTCAAGCCAGGCGTTGATTTCAGCAGCGGGACTGCTATGACAATCCATTTAAGCGAAGAGGTGGATCAAAGTCAACTCAGGCAGGCATTCACGGATTTGGGCTATAGCGAGGCAATCATTCAACATACGGGCACAGGAGACTATCTTGTCCGGGTCCCGGCAGTTACGGCGGAAGAGAAAACGGCGCTGACTGATGGTCTGGCAAAAAAGACGGGAAAAGAGGTTACGGTAAGAGACTTTTACGCTGTTTCTCCTGTTGTCGCAGGTGAAACCGCTGGCAATGCGATTATTGCAGTAGCTGCAGCCGCAATAGGTATTTTACTGTACATTGCATTCGCTTTCAGAAAAATGCCAAACTCGTTTCGCTGGGGCACTTGCGCGGTCGTGGCTTTGATACATGATGTGCTCCTGGTACTGGGCGTGTTTTCCATTCTCGGTTGGGCGCTTGGTGTGGAAGTTGACGCCATGTTTATCACGGCCATGCTTACTGTAGTAGGCTATAGCGTTCACGACACTATCGTTGTATTTGACCGGATTCGCGAAAATATGACAAAAAATGGAAATCGTGATTTTGAAGCGACCGTGAATTCCGGAATCGTGGAAACCCTGGCCCGTTCCTTGAACACATCGTTGACAGTAATATTGGTCGTGCTTGCGCTTTTCCTCCTTGGTGGAACCACGATCCATTTTTTCACATTAGCTTTGCTGATCGGGGTAATTACGGGTACATATAGCTCGATCGGAAATGCCAGCCAGCTCTTAGTGGTATGGCAGAAAGGGAAGTAGCCCTTCGTATGAAAATGATGGTGGGCAATCACGGCCCACCATCATTTCAGTTTAGCGTGCATTCTATGATCCAGGAATGGATGCCGGACCGGGCTGAGGCTCGGTGGGCAGAATTAGTGGCGCGCGCGGCGTTTGCGAAAAGTCGAAATCTTCTAGTAGATTGCCAAGTTGCGGCGCGTTTTCACGCACATCGGGGCGCGGGTCGGGACGCTCATCAGTCTTTGGATCGATACGCTGCCCGTTCAGAAAAACGTCTTCGATGAATTTCAGATAGGCATCGAACGAAAGCGTCTGATGATCAATGTATCCCTTCTTTGCGTACGGACTTATGA
>JBEKCL010000014.1:0-30432 GCA_050014895.1 Dehalococcoidia bacterium | reverse complement strand
TGCAGCAGGAAATATAGATCGCCTTCCAGCCGCAGTCCCTGGTCCAGCGTCATGTCCAGTCCCTTCCGTACGGCTTCCTTGCAATATTTGAGTGACAGGGCGGCTTTGGCTGCCATTTCTTTTCCCATCTCCATCACAGTGGACATTAGCGCTTTGTCAGCCGTCACTCTGCTGACGAGGCCAATGCGGCAGGCCTCTTCGGTTGATAGGGTCTGGCCCGTCAACATGAGCTCAATGGCTTTGGCCCTGCCGACCAGCCGGGGCAGCCGCTGTGTGGCCCCGTCGGAAGGTATCAGACCTTTAGTGATATAGGGAATCGAGAAGTATGCACCGGCGGAAGCAATTCTGATGTCGCAGGCGAGCGCCAACTCAAAACCTATTCCAATAGCATCCCCATTTACAGCCGCGATTACAGGGCATTCCAATGCGGCAACCGGAATGGACAATGAGTAGGAGCCGCCCTTGCCCCTGCCGGGCAATCCTGTGCAGAAGGCCTTCCCCTGAGCCCCGGTGATGATCACTGCCTTTACGGCAGTATCAAAATTGATTTCTTCGCAGGCAGCGCATAGTTCCTGCGCCAGTGCGGCGCCGGCAATATTGTTCTTGCCGGTGCCGTTAATAGTCAGTAGGACAAGCCCTTCGATTGGACGCGATATTTCCAGCTTCTTGTTCATAGACCAGCTATATTACGGCATTTTAACTTGCACTACCAGTCCCTTCGCTTTGAAGTCCTCGATTTGTTCTTTTGTATAGCCGATCTCAGACAGGACTTCTTCAGTATGCTGGCCCAGCATCGGAGCCGGCCTCTGTACCTTGCCCGGTGTTTCGGAGAATTCGGGTACGATGCCCTGCAACTGGACCTTGCCCCATTGGGGATGCTGCTGGAATTCGTATACGCCAGTGTCTTTGCAGAACTGGTCTTTTAACAGGCTTTCCAGGTTTTGTGCGTAGGCCGCCGGCACCCCTTTTATCATCATTAGAAATGACCATATACTTGCCGGCGTGGCCAGGAACGTTTCCGTAAGTATCGCAGTCAGCTCCTTATCATGCCTTTTCCTTGCTGCAGGTGTTGAGAAGCGGGGGTCGGTGACAAGTTTCTTTAAGCCGAGAACGTCGCACATCTTTTCCCAATGTTCTTCCTTGGCGCAAAATACATAGAGCCATTCGCCGTCGATACCCTGGTACATGCGGTTGGTGGCACTCAAGCCTTTAATATCCGGCTTGCCCAGGTTCTTACGCTTCATGCCTTTGTATTTAATGAAGTTACCTGACTGCAGTGTGATGGCGGAACGCAGGAGCGAAGTTTCAAGAAATTGGCCCTGTCCTGTCCTAAGCTTGTTAAATAGGGCCAGCGATGCGCCGAATGCGCCCAGCAGGGGACCCATCTCGTCGCTCAATTGTATCTTGTGGAAGACTGGAGTTTGGCCGAGACCTCCCTGTCCCTCCATATGTCCGCTCCATGCCTGAAAGAGGGGATCGTACCCGGGACGCTCTGCGTCCGGACCCTTTGAACCGAAGGCCGGGCTGGACACGTATATGATATCCGGCCTAATTTTCTTAATGGTATCGTAATCCATCCCGAGCTTTTTCATAATGCCGGGCCGTGAGTTTTCTACCAGTATTTGACATGTGGAAATAAGCTTATGAGCGATCGGGCATGCCTCAGGTTTACGCAAGTCTATGACAATCCCTCGTTTGCCGCGGTTGACGCCCATGAATCCCCCTGCAAGCATGCGCCAGGGATCACCGTCTGCCGGTTCTATCTTTATCACGTCTGCGCCCAGGTCAGCGATCTCGCGGCATATACCTGCGCCCGCAAGCATCGTGGTGAAGTCTGCTACTCTAATATTCTCGAATGGCATCATTTTCTCATTTCCTCCGCGGCGGTAATTTTATGACCTGCTCTTTCTTCAGCCGTTTCATATCCTGCGAAGAGTAGCCCAGCCCTTTCAGAATCTCGCTGGCATTTTGTCCCGGCGAAGGGGCCGGCCCTTTTATTTTTCCGGGTGTATCTGCCAGGCTGACCGGAATGCCCATTTCTTTCACCATACCCCGTCCGGGCTGCTTGATCGTCTTGACCATATCATTAGCAGCTACCTGGGGCTCTTCCATGAAAGCATCGACTGACTGGACCGGCGCAACAGGAAGGCCGTTTGAGGAAAGGAGTTCCAGCCATTCATCACGTGTTTTAGTTAAATATATATCCTTCAGCATGGCCATGACCTGGGCATTCCTGGGCGGCATGATCAGGAAGGGCGCACCATCAAAGAGCGGGTCGGTGAGCCACTCATCGTGCCCCAGGGTCACTGCAAATATGGTAAAAAACTTGGGGTTGCCCAGCCCGGTGAACAGCCATTTGCCGTCTTTGCACTGGTAAGGGCGGTATAACGGCATGGGGCCTGTCGGTCCCCAAGGGGACCGGAACATGCCCTCGAAGTTGACCAGGAATTGCCGGAAGGTACTTAGTATGGCGAGGAACATGGACAGGTTTATCTTCTGGCCCTTGCCGGTCTGCTCACGCACGCACAACCCGGCAGTGATATCGAAGGCGGCCTCGACCGCGGAATAGAGGCTGGCCAGTGGTAAAACAAGGTAGAGAGGATGAGTGGGGAAGCCCTGTTCGGTATAGACCGATGCTACCGCGCTGACAATCTGATCATAACCGATCAGGTTAGAATAAGATCCCCTGGGGCCGAAGCCGGATATGGAGCAGTACACTATGCGGGGGTTGATTGCTTTTACAGCCTCATATCCGATTCCCAGCTTGTCCATCACACCCGGCTTGAAGTTCTCAATGATTACATCGGACTGCTTGGCCAGCTCTAGTGCTATCTTCAGTCCTTCGGGTTTCTTGAGATCCAGAGTGATGGCTTTTTTACTGCGATTCCAGACCATGAAACCGTCCTCATGACGCAAGGGGTCTCCCTCAGGTCTTTCCACCTTGATTACATCTGCCCCCTGCTCGGCCAGCAGCATGGCCGCGAATGGGCCCGGAATATATTGGCCGAAATCGAGGACTTTGATGCCTGATAATGCTCCTTCAGCCATATGATTGTACCTCCTTTTATTTCAATAAAGCGGATAAATTACCACGGCAGGAACATATATTTGTTTGGACTTGAAGACAGCCGTTCTGGCGGTGATAACAGCCAGTAGTGTTATTATCAGAAGAGCCAGATATAATACCGCTATGGCCCAAATTGCTATATTACCGCCTCCTCTAAGTTGGAACTGCAAAATTTTAGCACAATATATGTTAATTGCAACTATACCGGTAATGCTGTATAGTGCCTTAAATTCACTGATAACCCACCCTGATCCCTGATTAATTTAAGGAGGTCGATGCAATCGTGAAAGACGCTGACCTGGACAAATCCAAAGAGCTAAAAACAGGTGGATGGAGTGCCCATTATGTCCTGATAGTCTGCACACTGCTGTACGCTATTAACTATATGGACAGGCAGGTATTCTCGGTAGTGCTGCAGCCGATGAAAATTGACCTGGGGTTGACGGACGCACAATGTGGCCTGGCATCGACCGTATTGATACTGGGTATGGCCCTGTTTTCCTTCCCTGTCGCACACATGGTTGACAGGTGGAGCCGTAAGAAGTCCATGAGTATCATGGCCATACTCTGGAGCGGCTTTACCTTCCTCACAAGCCTGGCTACGAATTTTATCGGCGTGATTATACCACGTGCCTTCGTCGGCCTCGGCGAGGCCGGCTTTGTTCCTGGCGGCACAGCTATGGTTGGCGCTTCCTATTCCAAGGAGAATCGCGGCAAGGCCCTGGGTATATTTCATATTGCCATCCCTCTTGGCGCAGCGGCAGGTGTCATGATAGGAGGTGTTATCTCTGCGCAATATGGCTGGCGCACACCTTTCCTCTATTTTGCCATACCGGGTGTCATCCTGGGCATCATGGCCTTATTTATGAAGGACTATAAAACAGTGGAACCGACCGGCACCGAAAGCGGGATCAAAGGATTCTATAAGGCCCTGGGCGACGTAATCAAAATACCTACCATCCGCTGGTTCTATCCGGCGCTGGGCCTTTCCGTATTCATGTCGACTTCCGTGCTGATCTGGATGCCTAGCCTGATTATGCGCTTGCTGAATGTAAATGAGAGCTACGCCGGCATGCTGGTGGGAGGCATCGGCCTTGCGGCCATCATCGGCGCTCCTCTGGGGGGCTTTCTCTCTGACTTCTGGCGCAAAAAGAACCCGCGCGGCAGGATGTACGTTCCTGCGGTGTCCAATCTAATCGGCGCTGTGCTTATAGTAATCGTAATACTGACAAATTTCAGTGCAGTCGGCATCGCAGTTGCCGTGCTATACGGTATTACTATTGCGATGTCGGTCCCGGGCTTTGCCATCGTTTCGCAAGATATTGTCCCCGTGGCGCATAAGGGGCTTTCTATGGGGCTGGTAGTATTTGCCCAGTACCTTTTCGGCGGTGCCTGGGGACCGTATGTAATAGGGGCCGTTTCCGATGCATTTGGCGGTGGAGCACAAGGATTGAGCCTGGCATTGATGCTATCAGCCATTGTCGGTTTTGCAGGCGGTCTCTGCTTCATCCTGGCGTCCCGCACATATCCTGCCGATGCTGAGAAGGTAAAGCAGGAGGTCATACTTGCAGAGTCTTGAAGGTAAACAGCGTGCATAACTATATGGTAAATTTTGTTGCAGTTAGTGTATCCTAAAGCGTAATATATCCGACAACAAAATAAGGAGGTTAGGGTATGGGCTTACTTGATGGTAAAGTCGCCGTCGTAACCGGCTCGGGACGTGGATTGGGAAGGGCGGAAGCGCTTTTATTTGCTTCGGAAGGGGCGAAAGTTGTGATCAATGACCTTGGGGGTGGTGCGGACGGCGCAGGCGCAGCGGCTACACCCGCGGATGAAGTAGTAGCTGAGATCAAGAAGATGGGCGGCCAAGCCGTGGCCAACTATGATTCGGTGTCTACCTGGAAAGGTGGTGAGAACATCATAAAAACCGCCGTAGACGCCTTCGGCAAGATTGATATCCTGGTTAACAACGCGGGCATCCTGCGTGACCGCATGGTCTTCAACATGTCCGAAGAAGAGTGGGACATTATCCAGAAGGTCCATCTATATGGACATTTTTTCTGCACCAGGCATGCCGCAGCATTTTTCCGCCAGCAAAGGAGCGGGCGCATTATCAATACCTCTTCACAGGCTGGGTTGGGCAATATGGGCCAGGCCAACTATAGCGCTGCCAAGGAAGGGATCGTCGGCTTTACAAGGACTGTGGCGATGGATATGGCAAAATATGGCGTTACGTGCAACTGCATTCGTCCACTGGCAGCCACCAGGCTTACACTGTCACCAGAATTGAAGGCGGCTATGGAAAAGAAGGCAGCGGAGGCAGGCGGCGGACTCGGACTCGACGTCGAGGGCGAGATGAAGAAGCTGGCGCCTGAGCATATCGCCCCGCTGGTAGTCTACTTAGCTACCGATGCTGCAGCCAATATTAACGGCAAGACCTTTTTCGTGGGCGGTGGTGAGATCGGGCTATACTCCGAGCCTGCCATCATATCCAGCATCTTCAAAGACGGTTTCTGGAATGTGAAAGAGCTGGTAGACCTGATGCCCAAGAGCCTGACCAAAGGCTTCTGGCCGGCGCCTGCACCGAAGTAAAGAGAAGTCTTAAATAAAAGAGACGTAACCTGTGATAATTGGGCCTGCTGCCAGGCCCTATGGTTACCTTTTACGCAGTCCTTCCTGAAGGACTGCGAATAGGTTCTCGCCCATTTCGGTAAGGTTAAAGTTAGTAGTGGGCAGGGACCAGCTAAAAACAATTCCCCTGACACTGTATAAAACGATGGTGGCCAATTGACTGCTGCTGAGGTCCCGCCTTACTTCCCCGCACGACTGTGCCTCATTGATCAGTTCCTCGATTATCTTATAAAGTTCCCTCTTATCCGGATATACAGAAGGCATCTTTTTAGGATCGATTGTCCTAACCCTGTAGAAGAGCCTGGTTAATTCCCTGTCGCGGCTGTTTTCATAGGCAATTGCCAACTGAAGAAGGGCGATTAACTTAGACAGTCCGGGCTGCATTTTCGAGACCTTGGGCCGCAGTTTGTTGCGGTAGTGCAGGTTGTCGGCCGCAATATCATCAAGGATAATTTGTTCCTTCGAATCGAAGTAATTATAAAATGTTCCTTTGGTGACACCAACCTCAGCGCATATTTCGTCTATCGTCACTCCTTCGTATCCCTTTTGGCACACGAGCGACTTGGCTGCATCACGTATTTTTTGCTTCAGTACCTGTGACTGGATCTGGCGTTGTGAGAGTGCTTTCCTGGCCATGACTCTTTCTCCTTACCCCCAAATAATACCAGATCAAAGGGTGAAAATAAACTATAGTATGAAAATACAACATCCTGAATCGCTATTGACATTGTATACGGTTAATGATATGATCCGTATTTGTAAATATTGTACTTTAGTATATTAAAAATATACATAAACGAATCTATAAACACTATACTGAAGTATGATAATGCGATTCTGCAATTTGTGTAATGGTTGGAGTACATTTACCAGCTACTACCAAACCTGTGGTGGCTGTAATGATTTTGGAAATCAGGATATTGAATTAGAGGGAGGTAACCGTGAAAATTGAGCCTGTGACTGCCAAACCGGGTAAGGAAGAACTGGCAGCGCGCCTGGGAAAGGTGAGGGTGTTGATGGAGAAGGAAAAACTGGACTACTATGTCTCCTTCTCTCCGTTCAATATTTATTATATGACCAATTTTGCCAATAACGTGCATGAGAGGCCCTTTATCCTGGTCATACCAAGGCAAGGCCCGATGAAAATGGTCTGCCCTTTACTCGAATCGGAGCATGCCAGGACTAAGTCGCGTTGCGACCTGGACTACATTTTATATTACGAGTTCCCCGCACCGGAAGGGCAGAACTGGTACGACGTCTACGGGCCGCTGTTCAAAGGCAGCGATCGCATTGGCATTGAGTCCGCGATGCCTGCTGGCATTTTGAAAGAAACACGTGGGACTACTGTCATGGTCGATATCATCGATGATTTAAGAGTAATCAAGAGCGAATATGAAATTGGTCGAACTGTGCATGCCTGCCAGGTGGTTAACGCCGGCATGAAAAAACTGCTGGAAACAACACGTCCCGGTGTACCACTGTTTTCTATCTTCAGTGGTGTGACAGGTGACATGATGGCTAATGTTCGAGGTGCCGGACCTTAACCTGATTGTAAGCAAGTTTTTAATGGCTGTATGGCCGCCTTCCATTTCCCATGATCCTCATATCATACCGACGCCTTTCGTAGAGATGGTGGAGGGAGGGCCGTCATGCTCTGGCGTCACTGCCATGGTGGACGGATATGGGGTTGAACTGGAACGCAACCTGTTTTTAAACTTCGTGCCTGAACATGCTAAAAAACCCTATGAAGCCATGATGAAAGCCCGTGCCCTGACTTTTGAGCTTGCTCAACCAGGCATGGTGCTGGAAGAAATAGATAGAAGGGTCAGGCAGGTTTTTATCGACGCCGGATATGGCGATAATGTCATTCATCGTACAGGCCATGGTTTGGGTATCACGGGGCATGAAGACCCTTTCATAGCGCTGGGAGATAAACGCAGACTTGCCCCCGGCATGATTATCAGTTTTGAGCCGGGTATTTATTTCAAAGGTAAGGGCGGATACCGCCATTCCGATACAGTACTGATTACGGAGACAGGTAACCTTAATTTAACCGAGGCTCCCGACACACTCGAAGCATTGACTTTAAAGAATTAGAGAGGTATATCATGGACCTGAAAATAGTGGTTTTAACATTTTTGATCGGTGGGGCCAGTGTGTCGGCTGCCGCCTATTTCGGCAGCCAGTCAAAGTCCATTATTGCGGCCCTGATCTCCCAATTGCCTTTAATCAGTGCGGTGACATTGCTGTCCATATACCTTTCAGCAGGGATCCAGCCCTGCGAGTCCTATGCCAGGAGCATCCTGTTGCTGGCCCCTGCCCTGGTGATCTACTTCATAGCTCTCTTTTTTCTATTGCCGCATATTGGCATCATCTGGTCTCTTGTGGTAGGTTTCGCCGTTTTCCTCAGCGTTTCGTTTATTACGGCTAAAATAGTTCCGTAGCGACACCGCATATCCGTTTCACAGCTTCCATTGCTAATGCCGTATAATATTGGGCGTGCCCAAACAGCGTCTGGACTCACTCCTCGTCAGCAGGGGTTTGTCTGAAAATAAGAGCAAAGCCCAGTCCTGCATAATGGCGGGCGATGTCATCGTCAACGGCCAGGCTGTAACCAAAGCCGGCAGCCTCGTCCCGGAAGATGCTGATATTCAGCTTAAAGCAAAAATGCCTTTCGTCAGCCGTGGCGGTCTCAAGCTGGAGCATGCTCTCAAAGAATTCAAGATAGATGTTACGGGGTTAACTTGCCTTGATGTCGGCGCTTCGACGGGCGGGTTCACCGATTGCTTGCTGCAGCATGGAGCCAAGAAGGTATATGCGCTGGACGTGGGATACGGGCAGCTTGACTATAAGCTGAGAAAAGACAGCCGCGTTATAGTAATGGAAAAGGTGAATGCACATTATCCCTTCGACCTACCGGAAAAAGTGGATCTTGCTACAATGGACCTGTCTTTTATCTCTACTACGATGGTGATACCCAATGTATTGCCGCACCTGCGCTCTCCCGGCGAATTAGTAGTGCTGTTTAAACCACAGTTTGAAGCCGACCGGGAGGATGTGGGCAAGGGTGGGGTTATCAAGGACCCTGCAGTGCATACCGGCACATTAAGCAAATTCGTTATCTGGATGAATGAGAATAAATTGAGGTTGATCAATTTAGCTGCCTCTCCCATACTTGGAGCGGAGGGCAATAAGGAGTTTCTAATTTACGTGAGGAAGATTACATGAGGTTCAGTAAGATTGAGTTGCGCGACCTGGCTATTTGCTGGATAGCGCTGGGATTATGCTTTTCAATAGGAGTATTTTTCAACAAGTACGGAGATCCGTTCACCACGACGCTAATGAATTTCTTTGCCCAGCTGATAGCCGTGCTGATTGTCATTGGCGCCGGTTTTGTACTGCATGAACTTGCCCATAAGGCAGTCTCACAGAGTTACGGCTGCTGGGCGGAATTCAGAATCTGGAAACCGGGGCTGATAATTGCCATCGCAAGTGCAGTACTCAGTTTCGGCACGTTTCTCTTTTTCGCTCCGGGAGCAGTTCACACACTTGCTACCCGGGACCTGACCGAAAAAGAGAAGGGTTTTATATCTGCGGCGGGCCCTGTGGCCAATATGGCGCTGGCTGTCGTGTTCCTGGGCCTATTTCTACTAAGGCATACTTGGGGCAATGCCGGTGACATTACGCTGCATTTTGATATATTTGGATTGTCCTTCAATTCATATCCTTATAATATTTTCACATCCCTGGGAGCGCTGGGATTTCAGTTGAATTTGTGGCTGGCGGCTTTTAACCTGATACCCTTTGGCCCTCTTGACGGTGCTGCGGTCTATCACTGGAGCAAGCCGGCCTGGGGAATACTGGCCGCGTTATCTTGGGGTGTTATTCTACTGATGGCAATTGGAGTGATTAATCTATGAGAAATGCTGCCGTAATATTGAGCTCGGACGATTTGATGCTTTCGGGTGAGGTTTATATGCCCGATGAGTGCGACGGCACTTTCCCTGCAGTGTGCCTGTGCCACGGGATACCGGCCGTGCCCTATGACCCGAATGAAAAGGGCGGATACCCGGAACTGGCAACCCGGTTCTGCGAAGCTGGTTTTGTGGCGCTGGCATTCAATTTTCGCGGTGCAGGGCCGAGCCAGGGCAATTTCGATATGGTAGGCTGGACCCATGACCTGATGGCCGCATTGGGATTCCTTAATATGCTGCCGGAAGTGGATAAGAGCCGTATTTGCCTGCTGGGGTCATCAGGCGGCGCTGCGGTAAGCGTTTTCGTGGCGGCGAAAGATCCCCGCGTCCATGCTATAGCTACACTGGCCTGCCCGGCCGAATTCGATTTCATGGCTGCCGGTTATACGGTTGACTCGCTGATAAAAAGCTTCAGGGACATCGGAATTATCAAAGATCCGGATTTCCCTCCGTCCAAGGACAAATGGCTGGAGAATTTTAAGACAGTCAGCCCGATTAATTACATAGATAAAATTTCACCGCGTCCTCTGCTGCTTATTCACGGAGACAAGGACGAGACTGTGCCCGTAGAGCATGCAGGCCGTCTTTACGACAGGGCCGGCGCACCGAAGGAGATGACGATAATCTCCGGGGCAGGTCACAGGCTGAGGCTGGACGAAAGGGCAATCAAAGTTTCGCTGGACTGGCTGAAGGAAAAAGTAAAGCAATAATAATGACGAAAAAACATATAGGGCGTTTTACCTTACGAGAGCATTTGTGAAGCTAATCAGGTACGGCGCCAATTGACCGTCAGTTAATAAAAGCCGTATAATCCATAGGTAATCCGATGCAAGACTTGCATGAAAGCTGCGGCATTTTCGGTATATACGCCCCCGGAGTAGATGTAGCCAGAGTAACTTTCTTTGCTCTGTATGCGCTTCAACACCGGGGACAGGAAAGCGCAGGTATAGCTACCTCTGAGGGAAACAAGATCTATATCCATACGGATATGGGCCTTGTGTCGCACGTATTTAATGAAGATGAACTGGCCAGGCTGAAGGGCAATATCGCCATCGGTCACAACCGCTATTCAACCACTGGTTCCAGTGTAGCCTGCAACGCCCAGCCCGTGCTGGTCGGCACTACTGATGTAAAGCTGGCATTGGGACACAACGGCAATATCACCAATTCGATGACCTTACGTACCGAGTTGGAAGAAAAAGGATATATCTTTAACTCATCCACGGATTCCGAGGTGATAGCCAACCTTATCCTGTCTGCCCCGGAAAAGGACATGGAAGCCAGGATTAAGTACGCCATGCGCCGTTTGCAAGGCGCCTATTCACTCGTACTGCTGTCGAATGATAAGCTCTATGGCGTTCGTGATCCCATGGGCGTCAGGCCTCTTTCCCTTGGCAGCTTAGACAATGGGTGGGTGCTGGCCTCCGAAACATGCGCTTTCGATCATATAGGAGCCAATTTTATCAGGGAGGTTGAGGCCGGAGAAATTATTACCATTGATGGCAATGGCGCACGGAGCACACGCATAGATAGTACGAGGAAAGCGCTGTGCATTTTTGAATATATTTACTTTGCCAGGCCGGACAGCCTGTTGAACGGCAAGTTGATTTATTCCACCCGGGAGAAGATGGGGGCCATCCTCTCCCGCGAGTATCCTATGGATGCTGATATTGTAATGGGTATACCGGACTCAGCTACTGCGGCAGGAATCGGCTATGCGAGGGCTTCGGGCATCCCATATCATGAAGGCCTGCTTAAGAACCGCTATGTAGGGCGCACGTTTATTGAACCGGACCAGCGTCTCCGTGAGCTCGGTGTGCGCCTCAAGTTCAACCCGTTAACTCAAGAGATCTCGGGCAAGCGTCTTATAGTAGTGGATGACAGCATCGTGCGCGGCACTACTACGCCCAGGGTCATAACTATGTTGAGGAAAGCCGGGGCCAGGGAAGTACACATGAGGATCTGTGCACCTCCTATTCGTTACCCCTGCTTTTTCGGCGTAGACATGGCGACCCGTTGGGAGCTTATCGCTGCACAAAAATCTGTGTCCGAGATCAGGGACGCCATAGGAGCTGATACGTTGGGATACATTAGCATGGAAGGATTACTTGAGGCGGTGGGGCAGCCCAGTGATGCATTCTGCGCTGCCTGTTTTACCGGGGATTATCCCACTCCCGTCCAGCTTGAAATGGATAAATTGCAACTGGAGACTCTGCCCTCAACTTCTAGAAGGAGCCTCAGTGAAATCGAAACGTAAAGACACTTACGCCGAAGCTGGCGTGGATATTTCCGCTGCCGATAAGACCAAGGACCTGATTAAGGAGCTTGTCCGTCCCACCTTTGGGACAGAAGTGCTCACGGATATAGGCCATTTCGGAGCTTTCTTCAAGCTTAAACAGTATAACGACCCGGTGCTGGTTTCCAGCACGGATGGTGTCGGGACAAAGCTGAAGATAGCAGTGATGATGGATAAGCACGACTCTGTAGGCATCGACCTCGTCAATCACTGCACCAACGATATCCTTTGCTGCGGGGCCAGCCCGTTATTTATGCTTGATTATATTGCGCTGGGCAAGCTGGAACCGCACAAAGTGGCGGCTATAGTCTCCGGCCTGGCGCAGGCCT
Source organism: Dehalococcoidia bacterium (assembly GCA_050014895.1). Classification (GTDB taxonomy): domain Bacteria; phylum Chloroflexota; class Dehalococcoidia; order GIF9; family UBA5629; genus JAFGLP01. Next base: position 18,135 of record JBEKCL010000014.1, on the reverse strand, counting down.
GTAAGGATGTAGGCTGTGCGCTGATAGGCGGCGAGACTGCGGAAATGCCCGGTATGTATAAAGCTTCCGACTATGACCTGGCGGGTTTCATTGTGGGCGTAGTGGAAAGGCCCCAAGTCATCAACGGGGAGAAAATAACCGAGGGAGACGTGATAATAGGTCTTCCGTCCAGTGGATTACACACCAATGGGTATTCACTTGCACGGCGGGTATTTGGCACGGACCGCGATCCCCTGGCTTTGAAGATGTTCTACCCTGAATTGGGTAAAACACTCGGGGAAGCTTTGCTGGAGCCGCACCGCTGCTACCATAATGATTTGAAGCCATTTCTCGATAAGATCCACGGCATGGCCCACATAACAGGCGGGGGCCTTGTCGGAAATGTCCCGCGTATCCTGCCTGACGGCGTATCAGTCAAGATTGACCGGTCATCCTGGCATGTTCCGTCGATATTTGAGTTAATTCAGAAAAGGGGCTCGATCAAAGATGAAGAGATGTTCCATGTTTTTAATATGGGCATAGGGATGGTCATTATTTGCCCGGCCAAAGTTGCGGAATCGATGAAGCTGGAGTCCGGTGTACCTGGCGCTATCGAGATCGGCGAGGTTGTTAAAAGCAACGGTAGCGAGAGAGTGATAATTAGATAAGGGGGGTCCTATGAGAGCTATCCTCAGCGTCTCAAACAAATCAGGCCTGATGGATTTTGCCAGGCAGCTCCAGGAATTAAAAGTAGAAATCTTCAGCACCGGCGGCACTAAGCAGTCGTTATCAGAGGCCGGCCTGAATATCCACGGCATCTCCGATATTACGGGATTCCCTGAAATACTGGACGGGCGTGTTAAGACACTGCATCCCATGGTTCATGGCGGCATACTGGCGCGCCGTGATAAGCCCAAGCATATGGAAGAACTGGACAAGCACAAAATCGGGCAGATCGATATGGTCGTGGTAAACCTATATCCCTTCGTAGAAACGGTCGCAAAGGCGGGCGTCACGCTTGAGGATGCACTGGAAAATATAGATATCGGCGGGCCGACTATGATACGTGCCGCCGCCAAAAACTTCCCGGCAGTGCTGGTGGTCGTCGATCCGGCAGATTATGGTTCGGTTATCGATGCCCTGAAGTGCGGGAAAGTTGATCTTTCTTTACGTAAAAAGCTGGCGCAGAAAGCTTTCCAGCATGTAGCCCTGTACGATACGGCCATCTCACAGTATTTGCTTGAGGGGGAGAAGTTCCCCGATGACCTTACCGTAGCCCTTCAGAAGGTATCAGGGTTGCGCTATGGGGAGAACCCTCACCAGCATGCTTCTTTATATGTAGAAAAGAATGCGGGATTAAAGCCCTGGGGCATTACGCAGATTAAACAGCACCACGGTCCGGAGTTGTCCTTCAACAATTTTATTGACCTTGATTCCGCCTGGAACGTAGTGAGTGACTTCGAGGAACCGGCCGTCGCCATTATCAAACATACCAACCCGTGCGGGCTTGCCAGCTATAACGACCTGCCGGAGGCCTACCGCAGGGCACTGGCTGGTGATCCCATCGCTGCCTATGGCGGAGTCATGGCCGTCAACAAGGTCATGGAGATCGATCTTGCCACAGAGGTCGACAAGACCCATTTTGATGTAATTATCACAGCGGGTTATTCGGACGAAGCCCTGACACTGCTGGGCCGCAAGAAAAGCCTGCGCTTGATTTCGATGCCGGCCAGCGCCCGGCCTCCAAAGGGCAAGACGGTGGAGTTCCGCCCAGTCAGCGGTGGCTTCCTGGCACAATTGAAAGACTTCTATACCGATGAGGAGTTCAAACCGAAAGTTGTGACAAAGAGGCAACCTACTCAGAAAGAGTGGGACGACCTGTTCTTTGCCTGGAAGGCAGTCAAACATGTTAAATCGAATGGCATCACTCTGGCGAAGGACCGTACATTAATGGGCATGGGCGCCGGGCAACCCAACCGCTCGGTAAGCGCACAGATAGCCCTGGAACGTGCCGGGGAAAGGTCCAAGGGATGTGTGCTGGGATCGGATGCTTTCATACCCTTCCCGGATACGGTGGAGCTGGCTGCTAAAGGTGGCGTTACGGCTATCATCCAGGTGGGCGGTTCGATCAGAGACGAAATGGCCATTGAGGCAGCCAATAAATATAATATCGCAATGGTATTCACGGGAGTCCGCCATTTCAAGCATTAGGCAGACCGCGCTACAATAGAAGCAGGTGGTGCAGCTATGATGATAATTAACATAGAGACTTACCAGGATGCGTTAAGAAAGCTGGCCGGTCCCGGTACGCGCCAGGAGGGGATCGACATGCTGAAGAAAATACTGGAAATTAAAGAGGCGCACCTGTGGAGGTCGGAAGTAATCGCTCCATGTTGCGGCAACCTCGGTGGCTTTGCCTGCCAGCTTAACGAGGAGACCGGCCTGCTGGAGAAAGCTATAGCGTTGATAGAGAAAGATGACATGGCAGCAGCATTGCCAATGCTGGAAAGGCTTGAAGTGCTGATAAGCTACGGCATGGGGCAGAAGGAAACGCCTGATCTTATCGCCCGGCTGACCGCTCCTGCCAAACAGACTCCAGCCTGATCGGATGGGGCGCGATTGATGACGCCTTCGATAGTCGACCTGGCCGATATTGTAACCGGACTTTCCTCCGCCGACCAGCGGATCTTCGAACGTATTTTCTCCCTGGATATTGTCAGGGGCAACCTCAAACTCCCTCCTCCTATGACGCCGTGGGTAAAGACGCAGTTCGGGAGCCTGGACCGTGTGACCAGCCAGAAAATAGTCAAAATATCCAATCTTGTGACCCTGGAGAGCTCTGTTTACAATCCGCTGCGCGCCCTGCGGCCGCATAATTTCTTACATAGTGAGGAAAAACATACAGCTGGCGAAGAGGTTGACCGGTTTGCTTTTCCACTGGACTGGACGGCTGAAGACCCATTCGGCAGGGTGCAGGGTAAACATTGTATCACCGCCGGCAATATAGCCAAGTGCGAGCAACATCACTGTGTGGTCGTATTTAACAATCCCGACCCGATGGACTTTGGTTGCAGTGAGGTTGCAGATTATATTGAGACTGGCTGGAAGTGGGCGCAGTGTGCGCATGATTTTGACCTGCTGGCACGGTACTGCCTCTTTCTCTGGAACTGCAGCAACCGGGCCGGGGCCAGCATCCGCCATGGCCATGCCCAGGTAATTTTGGGCCGTGGATCTCACTATATAAAAGTCGAGGGCCTGCGCAAGTCTGCCCTGTTGTATAAAGAAAGATACGGCTCCAATTATTTTGATGATCTTTTTACCGTTCATGAGGCACTGGGATTAGGCTGGAAGTCCGGCGATACGAAGATGATGGTTTACCTGACTGCACTGAAACAAAACGAGGTCATGATTCTTTCGCCGGGGATGGCGCCGTCCCTGACTGAAAACATTTATGGCGTGCTATCGTGTTTCCGGGATAAATTGGGCGTGAAATCATTCAACGTCGGCATTGTATTCCCACCTCTGGGAGATGGTGCAGGGTGGGAGGGATTTCCGGTGATAGCGAGAATAGTGGACCGCGGCAATACCAACAACATCTCATCGGATATTAGTGCAATGGAATTCTATGGCGCAAATGTGGTCAACAGCGATCCGTATGAGACGATGGGGGCGCTGCGGTAGAGCTTGGGGCTATTCAATCAACCGTTATATACTAAGTTACTTCTAATCAAATAGAGAGTCGAAATTGAGCGAACATCATCATCACGACGCCATCGGCGCGGGAACGAAGCTGAAATACGGGATCATCATTACCTGCGTGATCCTGGCGCTGGAGGTGGCGGGTGGCATCATGTCAAACAGCCTTGCGCTGTTAAGTGATGCCGGTCATGTGTTGGCTGACGGGATTGCCCTTTTGCTTAGCTGGTGGGGAATCAGGCAGGCGGAAAGGCCGCCCAGCAGCCGCATGACCTTCGGCTACCACCGTGTGGGCGTAATCATCGCAATCGTTAATGCGGTCAGCATTTTGGCAATATCGGGCATCATTCTCTATGAGGCCTACGAGCGTTTCTTCCAGCATCCCGTAATTAACAGCGCTATGATGCTTGTTATTGCGGCAATCGGCCTTGCAGCCAATGTGTTTGTAGCGCTGTGGCTGCGCAAGGAACAAGGAGAGAATATCAATATCCGTAGCGCCTACTGGCATGCGGCAGGCGATGCCCTCGCCTCAGTGGGCGTGATCATCGGGGCTATCGTGATAATGGCTACAGGACTATACTGGGTTGATGCTGCAGTTAGTATCCTGATAAGCATAATCATACTGGTGTCGGCATTCGGCATCTTCCGGGAGGGGTTGAGGATTTTACTTGAGGGTGTTCCCCATGATATCGATATCTCAGAGGTTGTGAACACGATCAAAAGCCTGCCTGAGATCAGGGATGTTCACGATATACATGTCTGGAGCATCGCATCCAGACTGCGCGCAATGAGCAGCCACGTGGTGGTTGACGACTGCTATGTAAGCGAGGTTGAAGCAGTCCGCAGAAAGATCGAAGTCTTGATGCTGGAAAGGTTCGGCATTGGGCACACAACCATCCAGGTAGAATGCGGTCAGTGCGGCAAGGATGAACTTTACTGTAAGCTAACACCTGAAGCTCATTCGCATGATGCCGATCATGAAGATCATAGGGAATAAGCAGAGGGCATCCAGGCAAAGACGCCCTGACAGAGATACCACACAGGATAAATAACATGAAAAAAATTATAAATATTGCCCATCGCGGCTTCACCCGCAACTTTCCCGATAATACGCTGGAATCGTTCAGGGCGGCGCTGGAATTGGGCGTTGATGGGGTAGAGTTCGATGTGCAGGAAACAGCGGACGGGGCGTTTGTTATTTTTCACGATGATAATGTCGCGGGAAAACCCATAGCGGCGATGACTTCGGATGAAATACGTGAAATAAGGGTGAAGGGCAAGTACCTGGTCCCCACGCTACAGCAGACGCTGGAATTACTGGGACATGACTCTATTTTGATCGTAGAACTAAAGCAGGTCAGGTCACTGGATAAGTTCCTGCAAATATTGCGGTCATATGCAGATGTGACACGTACGGTGATCGTATCCTTTAGCAAAGAACTGATAGCAAGGATGGCGGACCTTGCGCCCGATATTATGCGCGCTGTGATAACCAATACCGGTGTCAAGAAGGCAGACGAGATTACGAAGTCAACTCATTCCACGGCTATCGGTATGGCCTGCCGCGACCTTAACAGCGATGTAATTTCCAGGCTACATAGTGAAGGCACAATGGTCTTTGTGTGGGACTGCACGGATGCAGAGACAGTGCACAGGGCGCTGGCGTTTGATATCGACGGTGTTATATCCGATGTGCCGGATGTGGTCAAGCAGGAAACCCGGAATTCAGGCAGTTAAGTCTTTCAGCCGCTGTTTCGCCAGCCTGCAGGCTGCCGCTGATATATCAATACCGATCCACCGCCGGTTTAACTTCTGTGCTGCGGCCAGCGTTGTACCACTGCCGCAGAATGCGTCGTGCACGATATCCCCCTCGTTGCTGCTGGCTGTAATGATGCGCTCCAGCAGGGCTTCGGGCTTCTGCGTGGGATAGTCCAGGCGCTCACCACTGGTTCTGCCCACCATGTTTATTTCCCAGTAGTCTTTCATGCCGACAGTGGTGTACCAGCCGACCTCATCCTGCTGCTCTTCAACTCCTTCAAAATTATACGGTTTTAAGTTGCGGTTATACGATTTTTCCTTGAGGCCGTTAAATGTATAAACACTGGTTTTTGTATAGAAAAGAATGATGTCGTGTTTGCGGCTGAACCTTTTCCTGGGGCTGGCGCCGCCGGATTTATACAGCCATACGATCTCATTTTGAAAATTGTCATATCCGAATAAGTCCGGGCTGTCCAGCAGCACTTTTACATAGTGTGAAGCGTGCCAGTCGCAGTGGTAATAGAAACTTCCGGTTGGTTTCAGCACGCGGTGTAACTGGATAAGGCGGGGCTTCATATAGCCGAGATACTCGTTGACATTCTCAAACCGGTCTTCGAAGCGCCGTTTCTCTTTTTCCGCCGACAACATTACGTGATCACGTTGAGAGTTGAACGGAGGGTCTATGTATATCAGGTCGATGCTGTTAGCCGGCATGTCCCTCAGCCTGGTCAGGCAATCCCCGCAATAAACGATGTTGGTCTGCATGGACTTCATTGTATCATCCGCAATGAATGGGCAAAACTACCCATCCGGAATAACGAGAAGAAAATAGCAAACAAATGATATACTACTCTAGCGAATTTAGTATCGTGGAGAGCGCAAAATATGGTTAAAAATATATTTTTGTCAGCTGGTATTACTGCCCGCATACTTGTGATTTTATCCATAATATTGCTTGCAGGTACAAATATGGCCTGCCACCAGGATGACTATGTAACGTACGAGGTAACCGGCGATGCAGAAGCAGTGCAGGTCTTAATTACCACCGACACGGGTGTTGACGCAAAATACGAGGATGTCCCTTTGCCCTGGCGGATGGAATTTGGCGGGTTTGATCGTAGCTACGTGTATCTATATGCGCATAATAACACCGACAGCGGCAGTATTAACGCTACCATATATGTCAATGGAAGGGTCTTTAGACAAGCTGCTACTTCACGGCCTTACGATACTGTAGTTGTTTACGGAGAAAAAAATAACTGATTTGGAATATTATAATCGCACTATATCCGCAGTTCTTTTGGAAACGAAATTAAAGAGTCATTACCTGCAAGCCAGTTTGATGCTATCATATAACGGTTAAAATACAGCTTTATTATGAAGAATCGATGGCCAGCCATATAAAGTCCCTTGTCCTTCCGTTCACCGTCTTATTGGTTATACCGGGGTTGATCCTTTGGATTACCGGCTTCAGGATCGGTTGGGGATTAAGTATGCCCTGGGAAGCAGTGGTGGTCCTTGCCGGCGCGGTATTGATGGGAAACGGCCTTTATTACCTGGCGATGTGCATCTGGATTTTCATGAAAGTCGGGCAGGGAACTCTGGCACCATGGTCGCCGACTAAGAAACTGGTCATTATAGGTCCCTACCGACAGGTGCGCAATCCCATGATCAGCAGCGTGCTGGCTATCCTGCTGGGAGAGACAATAGCCTTCGGCTCGTTGGGAATATTCATCTGGTTTCTGTTGTTCTTTGGCATTAATAACGTATATTTCGTACTCTCTGAGGAACCAGGGCTGGAAAAAAGATTTGGAGAAGACTACAGGATATATAAAAAGAACGTACCGCGCTGGATACCCAGGTTGAGGCCGTGGGATGGTGTGGACAGGTGAGCCACTCGATCATTAGATTGCCGCAGTCTGCGGCACTGGAAATAACAAATAATTTTCTAAGGATGTGTTTTTAAATGGCTTTTCAAAAATCCGACCTTTTCAATTTTTATTCGCATTTAACCGGGGCAATCGCATCGCTGGCAGGTTACATCGTATTGCTCTGTCTCTCCTGCGGAGATGTAACGAAAATAATCCTTTCCAGCATATACAGCGTTTGCGCCATATTTATCTTTATCTGCAGCTCGATTTATCACGGGCAGAAAGAAGAACAGGATGATACCAACCCCTGGCGCAAGCTCGACCATATCGCCATTTTCTTTATGATTGCCGGCACCTATACACCGATATGCTGGGTATACATGGATGTCTACTGGCGCTGGAGCATCATAGGGGCACAGTGGCTGCTGGTGATCCTTGGGCTGGTTTTCAAGCTGATTTTTATTAAGTCCCCGCGCTGGCTGACCATCTTGATATACTTGCTGATGGGCTGGATGGCCTTGATACCGCTGGGCCAGTTGCTGGCGAACATGCCTATTAGCTCACTGTGGCTGTTGTTAGCAGGTGGAGTAGCCTATTCTGTGGGCGCAGTCATCTATGCACTAAAAAAACCCAACCCTGTTCCCGGCGTCTTCGGCTTTCACGAGATATTCCACTCCCTGATTATCATCGGGGCAGTGCTGCACTATTTCATGATTTATGCAGCTATCAAGGGCTAACATGACGCCCGCTAGAATATAAAAGAAATGGAATGCTCGCATCTGTTTCGCATAACGGACCGGGTGCGGGCAGAAAAATTGGCTGTTCAGGTTTATAATATAAAAACCAGTTAAATACGGAATTTCGGGAGGTAGCATGCGTAACGGCCAGTTTTCTCAGACAACACGTATTTTCACCTTTGTATTCATTGTGGTCTTGTTGCTAAGCGGTACCGGTCTTTTCATGAATTTACCAGTTGCGGCGTGTGCTTCACACGGCTGTGATATGTGGTTGGATGAAGGCGATGGAATGGCGTTGGCGCTGGCAGACACCGGAGGAATTACGAAACAAGGCTATGCGGCGGAAGGTGAAAAACTGGATTACCGACAAACCGCTACTGCGGATTATTTCAATCAGCAGGCGGCTGGCCATATGACAGCGGATGAATGGAAGGACTTCCACTCACTCCAGGAGTTTATGAATCCGCCAGCGGCCATGTTCGATGGGTACGATCAACCTGCTAACAGATGGAAATACGGTTTGGCCTTTACAGCGTACGTACTTGCCAATATCCCCTATATTGAGCCGGGGCAACGCGTGGCCATGGGACATTACATCGATAAATTAATACAGAAAATGAAGCAGAAGCCTGTTTGGGTGGACTGGGTGGATTTTGGTTACGGGAACGATTATTTGTCCAAGCACAATATCATGTACAAGGGCCATCTTAACCTTATGTACGGCCTGCACGGTTTGATCTATGGCGGCGATAAATGGGATAAGGATTTCACATGGCTGACCGACAAGATTTCGAAGGAGATTGATGAGACCAGTTACTCGGGTGTCACCTGCGAACCGGATGATTATTACGTTCAGTGCAATACTATCGGCATTTATAGTCTGCTGTTGTACGATAAACTGCACGGGACAGATCACTCTAAACAGGTCAATAACTGGCTGAAATTTATCAAGACGCGCATGATCGTCGAGCCCTACGGACTTTTCGCGCGTAGCTATCATCCCGAACATGATTACGTTGAGGACGGCGTTTCAGGCTACGGAAATGCATGGTCTATCACGTTTCTTCATGCCATCGACCCGGCTTTTGCCGAGGCGCTGTACCCCAAGTTCAAAGAGACTTTTGTTAAAGATGCAGGCCCGATGGCCTATGCCACGGAATATCCAGGCGGTAATCTGGATGGCCAGGCCACTGTTATTACACTGGCATTAGCCAAGGAAATGGGTGACCAGGCACTGTTCGATAAAATATTAAATCTGGTGGAGAAATATAATACACCCAGCTTTAACGGTCCTACCGTGAGCTATAAGAGCATAGATAAGAACGGGCAGGGTTTTATTCTCTTCAGCAAGGTCAATATCGGCCTGGGTAAATTGCTGGCCGGTAAACCCCTGGACTAAACGGAAATAAGCCGGCGCTGGTATAGAAGTAAAAGTAAAAGAGGAGGATAACAGAATGGATACCGGCAGCTTGATTATTTTTGCAATAGGAGCACTATTGATTGCTGTTGGAGTACCCTTGTTTTTTATTGGAAGATATCTTTCAGCACCAGAGGATAAAAAGAAACAAAAAGCACGTGGTATAAAAGTTATTGGCATATTTTGGATGGCAGTAGGAGTGCTAATTTATATCGGGGTGCTTATCTTCAGAGTTTTTAAGCTAATTTAGTAATTAATTCTCTTACTTGCTTATAAGGGATAATTACGAGAGTAAATAAATGAAAATCGAAATCCTGGGGGCGCATAATACGGAAACGGATACAGCCCGGTTGCCTTGCCTGCTGGTGAACGATGTGATTGCACTGGATGCAGGCGGGTTAACCGGCAGCCTTTCACTGGAACGCCAGCAGAAAATCAAGGCAGTACTGCTGACACACCACCATTTCGACCACACACGCGACCTGATCATGCTGGGAGCCAACGATTCTACTCCTCCCTCGACCGTCGATGTATATGGCCTGCGGGATACACTTGAAGTGGTCTACCTGTACTTGCTGGACGGAAAAATGTACAAGGATTATACAAGCTGGCCCAGTGTTGAAGCACCCAGGCTGCGGTTAAAACCGGTAGCTCCTTTTCAGCAATTTATGATCGGGAACTGTATTGTCATGCCGGTACCGGTCAGCCATTCTGCGCCGTCTGTCGGCTACCAGGTCACCTCAGAGAATGGCAGGAGCATATTTTATGCGGGGGATACAGGTTCAGGGCTTTCCGGCTGCTGGGAGCATATTAACCCGGATATACTGTTCATCGAGGTCACGGGGCTGAACCGTATGGGTGAAATGATGTCAAAACTGAGACACCTTACGCCGCAGATGCTGGTGGAGGAATTATTGCAGTTTCAACAAATGAGGGGACATATACCGCGCGTGATAGCAACACACATACCGGTAGCCATTGAAGGGGAATTGCGGGAAGAACTGACGCTGGCCGGTAAGCAACTCGAGATGGAACTGGAAGTTGCCTACGAGGGGCTGGTCATCGAAATATAGTGGCGCTCTAAGTCTTTCTGCTGAGGAGCATTTTCCCTGCGAAGAAAATTAAAGTAACACCGACAGCCAGGTTTAGCCACTGGATAATGATTGATGGCAGGAAGTCCTTGATCAGACTGCCGGCCAGGGCAACGAGCGTTAAGAAGACCAGCGTTGCAATCACACACCCCGCTGAAAAATATATGAGGTCTTTCTTCGAGAAGTCATTTTCTGATATCTTCGTTGCGAATACCCCTGACCAGAAAATAATTGTCAACGGGTTCGAAGCGGTTAAAAGCAACCCATCGTAGAAGGGATGATTAAAAATAACGTCTGAAAATAAATTTACTGTGGGAAGGAGATTGATTTTAAAGAATTGTGTAAGGATAATATTTATTCCAAAAATCGATACTACGCATGCGCCAATTATCCTGAGAACCCATTTTGATTTTTCCCCGCTGATCAGCGTTGATAAGCCCGAAATTGCAAGCACTATGTATAGTGTATCGATAAGTGCAACTGCCAGGACGGCGGTCTCAGCAGCGATGAAACCCCTGGCGAAGCCGGTTTTAAATATGTAAAGGCATATCGGGCCAATTGATAATTGCAGCATCATCCCGAAGAAAAATCCGCCGACAATTGCGAGAGAGATGCTGCTTTTGAATACTTTAAACATAACTTCCGATTGTTATATAGTGTATCTTAGAATACCAGGATGTCTTTGCTGGCGAAGCGAAACAATTTCTATTTCAATGTCGTTACGTCGAACGGGGTCATTTTGCCATCCGGCGTGTAGTCATAGAATCCCTTCCCCACCTTGCGTCCCAGGCGTCCGGCCTTGACCATTTTTTCAAGTACATCTGATTTAGCTATCAGTTCGCCGGCGCCCAAGGCTGAGAATGCCTTCCCGACGCGCAGGTACGTATCCAGGCCGGCATTGTCCGCAATTTCAAATGGGCCTATGTTCCAATTGAAGCCGTAATGCATGCCCTTATCGACATCATCAACTGTAGCTATACCGTTCTCGACAAGGTCAAGTGCCTCGCGAAAAGCCGCGCCGCTGATGCGGTTCATTATGAAACCCGGTATGTCTTGCATAACCTTTACAGGGTACTGACCCAGTGAGTTGATGAAATCGACAGATTTCTTGAAGACTGAGTCGGAAGTCATATTGCTTTTTATGACCTCAACCAGGCGCATCATAGGCACCGGACCGAAGAAATGAAGGCCGACCACTCTTTCAGGGTGTTTAGTAAGTGAGGCCAACCTGGTGATGGGGATGCTGGAAGTATTGGATGCCAGGATCGTCTCGACCGGGCATGAGGCATCGAGGTCCTTGAAGAGGTCTTTCTTCATTTTCTCATCTTCGAAGACGACCTCAATGACCCACTGGCATTGGGGAGCGATGGATAAGTCCTTGACCGGGATTATCCTGTCCTGCACACTTTTGGCGCTGTCCTTTATTTTACCTTTGGAGGCTAATTTCTCGGTCGACCACTTGACCTGTGCCATCGTCTTTTGTAAAGCTTCAGGGTTTATGTCCTGTAGATATACGGTGTAGCCGCCCTGTGCCACTACCTGTGCTATCCCTCCTCCCATGAATCCGGCGCCAATGACTAAAACGTTATCCATCACAGCCTCTCCTTATACGAGTTAATTTAATAAAGATGCACCCATTTTGCATAAAATTAACTGATTTTACAACAGGCAAAGGCCGCATTTCCGTAGTATAATATCCATCGGTTTACTTACTGTAACTAATTTTTTCGGAGGTATCCACTATGCCTTCAATCGACTGGACAGTTGATGAGAATATCGCCGTAATCACCATGAACCGGGGCGAGAACAGGTTCAACATAGCGTTTTGTAACGAAATGTTAGCTGCCCTGGATGCAATCGAGAAAAAAGAAGAGGTCAATGCACTGGTGGTCACTGCCAGCGATGCCAAAATCTGGTCAAACGGAATGGATCTGGATTGGCTGGTGCCTGCCATCACCAGGAAAGACCCTGACGTTGAGAAGTTTTTCCCGCTGCAGGACAAGCTGATGAAGCGCATGCTTTTTTACCCTATGATTACAGTGGCTGCAATCAGCGGACATGCTTTCGCTTCGGGAGCTATATTCTCATGCTGCTTCGATTTTCGATTCATGCGCTCTGATCGTGGTTTTCTATGTTTCCCTGAGATAGACCTTCATATCCCGTTCCTTCCCTACATGACTGCACTGGTCAAGAAAATACTTCCGATGTACCTGGTAGAAGAGGGCGAACTCACGGGCAAACGTTTTACTGCAGCCGATCTGGAAAAATGCCATGCGATCCGTAAGGCCTGCACTATGGACGATCTGATGAAAGAGGCAACCGGCTTCGCCAAAGGTCTAAAGAAGGGACGCTGGATAGTAAACGAAATGAAACAGGTCTTGCACAAGGACATAGGCTACCTGATGGACAATGCCGATGAGCACAGACCTGATTTAAATGCCAATGTGCCGATAAAGTAGCCCGTTTCAAAGGGTTGCTGTATCATTAGGACCCTGCAACATATATATACCGCGGGATGCCCATGACTTCCGGACTTTACCTTTCATAGTTGCGTTATCAACAGATACGTAGAACAAATGATTATAATATTGAATGCAAATGGGAAATAAACAGAATTACTTTAAATCGATTGTCATCTTAATTATCTCATCCATACTGCTTCCGTTGTTGTTGAGCTCTTGTTTCTTGTTTACCAACAAGACTGCGGAGGCCGTGGTACGGATATATGCCGATGGTGTAGTGGGGCAGGGAATAATAGTTGATAAGACCGGTTATGTGGTTGCCAGCGGTCACTCGGTGAGGGGCAGCCAGTCGATTAACATCGAATTGAAGTCAGGTGAACGATATGACGGTAAAATACTCTGCCTGAACCAGGATAAAGATATTGCGGTAATCAGATTGCAGGGTAATTTACCGGTTTTGCAGGCCCTTGTTATAGGCGATTCCGACGTTGTGCAGCAGAATGACGAGGTATCGGTTGCGCGTTATTTGGCAGGCTCTAAAAACCTGACGACTTCAAAAGGGACTATTACGTCAATACCTAAGTCCAATGGTGTAAATTATTTGCAAACCAGTGCTGCCCTGGATGTCGAGGCTGCAGGCGGCGCACTGTTAAATAAGGCCGGCGAACTGATCGGTGTTATGAGCTGGAATTACGGTCAGCAAGGCCACGAAGGTTATGCACTGGCATCTAATGAGGTTGCGTCGATAATCGCTCAGGCACAGGAAGCGGAGGCCGACCCGCTGACCATAGTGTCCATTGATGCTCCCGCAGTTACCAATACCAGCGCAATTTTCTCCTGGAAAACCAATAGGCCTTCTACAAGCCAGGTGGAATACGGGCTGCAAGACGGCATCTATGTTTTTAAAACCAATCAAGACGCTAATCTTCTCGCTATTCACGGTGCTGTTGTAGATAGTCTGCAGCCCGGTATAACTTATCATTTTCGGGTCCGGTCGATGGACGTTTGTGGCAATGAGGTAATGTCCAAAGACGACACATTTACTACCGCTCTAGCAGCCCCTGCTGGTAAATTAACTATTGTAAATGTGACTGTCTTTGATATCTCCAGCTCTGGAGCGTCCGTGCGTTGGATTACCAATAAGCCTGCCACCAGTACTGGTTACTTTTCGACGGACAAAACGGGCAAACCGCAGATTGTAAGCGATAACAACCTTGTCTATGAACATGAGTTGAGATTGGAAGGCATGGATGCTGAAACCCGCTATTTTATCAGCGTCAGGTCTGATGTTGAGAACGAAACGGCCCAAGCAGAGGCCTCAACGATCACAACCCCGTCCACTGCGCAAGTCTGCTGCAAGGTATACTGCAGGATACCGGATTTTGACTTTAAGTCCACGCAGGGTACTGATTTTACCAATGCTGATATCTCCGGCAAAGAAACAATTATCACATTCGTTAAAACTTCATGTTCTATTTGCATGCAACAGGCCCTCTTTTTAAATGATTACTATAAGAGCAATCCTAACAGCGATATTAAGATGCTGCTGGTGGCCAGTAATGAGAAGATGACGGACGTAATAGAATGGGCAAAGAAATATGGAATAACGGCGCCGGTTTATCTGGATGCCAATGGAGACCTGGTGAATACGTGCAAACTAAGGACAATTCCATCGTGGTTCATACTGGATTCGGGCGAAATAATTAAATATTATAAGAGCGGCGGGTTCGGCAGTAGGCCGGAAATGGAAGACGCATTAAAGCATAATTTATAGCCGGGACCTTACGGGTAGAACAGCGATCTTTTTTTCCTGGCGCAATTTAATCAGCCCGTTTATCCAAGCACTTTCTTAACGGTGAGTCCTATTTCCGCAGGATTTGGCACTATGATGGCTCCGGCTGCGGATAGTGCCTCTATCTTGTCCTGGGCCCTGGTGCTGCTGCTGCCTATAATGGCTCCCGCGTGCCCCATCCTGCGCCCCGGAGGGGCCGATGCGCCGGCCACAAAGGCAATTACCGGTTTGGTCATTTTTTCTTTAATATATTCTGCTGCATCCTGTTCGAATGCGCCCCCGATTTCGCCGATCAGGACAACGGCCCTGGTGTCCGTGTCTTCCTGAAATAACTGAAGCATGTCAGTGAAAGTGGTGCCGATGAGTGGGTCCCCTCCAATTCCTACGCAAGTAGATTGCCCGATACCATTAGCAGTCAGCTGCGATACAGTCTCATAGGTTAAAGTCCCGCTGCGGGAAATGACTCCAACGTTACCGGGCATATGAATTTCTCCTGCCATTATACCCACCTTGCATTTTCCAGGGGAGATGAGACCGGGGCAATTCGGACCTATCAGCCGCGTGGATTTGTCCTTCAGATAATGGAGTACTGTTACCATGTCTAATACAGGTATACCCTCGGTGATACAGACCACCAGCGGTATGCCGGCATCCGCTGCTTCCATAATGGCGTCGGCAGCACCAGCGGGAGGTACAAAAACCATGCTAGCGTTGGCGCCCGTTTCCCTGACAGCGCTTTCAACCGTGTTAAACACGCTCACATCCGAGATTTGAGTGCCGCCTTTCCCGGGTGTCATGCCTGCTACGACTTTGGTGCCGTATTCCATACATCGCCTGGCGTGGAAGCTCCCCTCTCCGCCGGTTATTCCCTGGATAAGCAACCGGGTATTTTCATCTATTAATATACTCAATCCAGGCCTCCTTCTTGTCCTGACTGTTCAGCTCCAAACCACACAACGATTTCACCTGGCTGCTGCCACAGCTTTGCGCGCCGCATCGTAGAAATCCGCAGCTTCTATATAATTGATCTTTGATTCGGCCAGTAGCCGTTTGCCCTCTGTAACGTTGGTCCCTGCCAACCTTATAATTACCGGAATTTTTATATCCATCTTGTTATAGGCATCGATGATACCGCGGGCCATGACGTCTGCCCTAGCAATACCTCCGAATATATTAATTAGTACGGATTTCACATTGGGATCGGTGGTAAATATTTGAAATGCATTGACTACCCGGTTTGGATTATTTAATGTGCCGATATCAAGGAAATTCGCCGCTTTACCGCCGGCGTAGCTTATTAGGTCAAGCACCGCCATGGCCAACCCTGCTCCATTGACCATACAGCCTATATTGCCATCCAGCTTAATGTAGTTCTTGATGTCCAGTTCATTGGCGATGGCTTCGAACGGATCATCCTGTTCCGCGTCGTGGTACTGCCTGATATCATCATGGCGGAACAATGCATTGTCATCAAAGGTCAACTTGGCATCCAGTGCTATCAAATCTCCTTCCCTGGTGACGGCAAGTGGATTGATCTCCACCAGGGAACAGTCCTTGGCCCGAAAGAGTCTATACAGGTTCGACATCAATTTAACGGCTACCCTGGCCTGCTCGGGAGTGAGGTCCATGCCGTAGGCCAATTTGCGTCCTGAGAAATCTTGAAATCCCGTAATAGGATCGATATGGACTTTCAGTATCTTCTCGGGGTTCTTTCGGGCGACCTCCTCGATATCAATGCCACCGGCTGAGCTGGCGATCATCACCGGCATCTGAGCAGCATTATCAATTACAATGCTGAGATAAAGCTCACGCTGAGGTACGGTGAATTTCTCGACCAGAACTTTCCTCACCGGGGCACCCCTGAGCATAGTGTGTTGCGTTACAAGGCGGGTATCAATAATGCCGGCGGTAACTTTTTCCGCCTCGTCGTGGTCGTTAGCAATTTTCACTCCACCGGCTTTTCCCCTGCCGCCTGCGTATATCTGGGCCTTGACTATCACCTTCCCACCCAATTCCGATGCGATCCGCCCGGCTTCCGCCGGTGTTTCAGCTACTTTTCCGGTGGGTACAGGAATCCCATATAAAGACAGCAACGCCTTGGCCTGATATTCGTGTATTTTCATCCTGTTCTCCTGGATATTTATTAAGTACGTCCGGAGCGGCCCAACCGAAATGTTGTGCGCAGTAAAACACTATACCAGAGTGTAGACTTATTTTCCTGCCCCGCTGGTATTTGCCCTGTATTTGGCTTTACCTTCCTGGTAAAGGTCGCCGCCGTAGATATCGTTAATGACTGTCGCTGGGAAATCCTGTACTTCCAGCCGCCTTATTGCTTCAGTTCCGAGGTCCTTGTACGCAATGATCTCCGACTTTATTATTGTCTTCGATATAAGGGCTCCTGCCCCGCCTATAGCGGCAAAATATACCGCCTTATACTTCTTCATTGCGTTTTTTACGGCCTGCGTGCGGTCCCCTTTGCCGATCATCCCCTTTAGACCAGAGGCTATCAGTCTCGGCGTATAGAAATCCATGCGGCCGCTGGTGGTTGGCCCTGCCGACCCTATGACCTGCCCCGGCCTGGTTGGTGATGGCCCCATATAGTAGATGACCTGGTCCTTGATGTCGAACGGCAACTTTAGGCCTTTGTCCAGTGCATCTATTAAACGCTTGTGAGCGGCATCCCTGGCGGTATAGATGAACCCGGAAATAATAACGCGGTCCCCCGCCCTGAGCTTTTCAACTGTTTTCTCATCCAGCGGGGCTTCGATCCTGATCGTTTCCATAGCTGTTTCCTATAATTAATTTCACTGATTTTCTTAGCGTTGATTCTTCTTTGTCACCGGTTATAATAGCGCTTCCTTATGGCGCGCGGCGTGGCATTGAAGATTAACTGCCAGAGGCATGCTGGCGATATGAGCCGGGAAGATTTCGACGTTGACACCCAGCGCCGTCACCGTTCCTCCGTAACCCTGCGGGCCGATGCCCAGAGCGTTAATTCGCTGTAGAAGCTCTTTTTCCAACTCTGCAGTCTCGGGATCCGGATTATGCTCCCCAACTTTGCGTAGCAGCGATTTCTTAGACAGCTCCATGGCCTTTTCGGATGTGCCTCCGATGCCCACACCCACTATAATGGGCGGGCAAGGATTGCTGCCGGCTTCATCAACGGCTTTGACGACTGATTCTATAATACCCTGCCGGCCCTCGGAGGGGGTGAGCATAAAAAGCCGGCTCATATTTTCACTCCCACCGCCTTTGGGCACGATAGTTATCTTAAGTTTATCACCGGGTACGATATCAGTATGAATAACGGCAGGTGTGTTATCCCCGGTATT
>JBEKCL010000013.1:0-30803 GCA_050014895.1 Dehalococcoidia bacterium | reverse complement strand
ATAGAAATGTCATTGCGATTCCCGATGCAATCGGGACGTGGCAATCTAATGGTTGATTTGTAATTGTGCAGCAGATCACCACGTCGCTACGCTCCTCGTGATGACAGATTAGGTTCAGCACCCTCGTGATGACAAGACGTCACTATTTCCTGGCAACGCCGCGCAGGTCAGAAATTTGCAGGATGTTTTCGGCTGAGAGAAACTTAGCGAGGCCATCTATTATATTTAATGCGGCGTTCGGGTCAATCAGGTTGGCCGTTCCCACCTCTACTGCGGTTGCCCCAGCCATGATAAACTCCAGCGCATCCTCCGCGCTCATTATGCCTCCACAACCGATGACAGGAATTTTTACACAGCCGCAAACCTGGTAAACCATTCGCAAAGCCACGGGTTTTATAGCAGGACCGGACAAACCCCCTGTAATATTACCCAGCTTCGGTCCACGTTTTCTTATGTCAATAGCCATACCTGATATAGTATTTATCAGGGATATCGAATCGGCGCCCGCCTTCTCCACAGCCTGAGCTATTGCGGAAATATCTGTGACATTAGGACTCAGCTTCACGATAACCGGCAGCGTGGTGGCTGACTTCACGGCGCGAGTCACTTCAGCCGCCATGGCAGGAGATGTGCCGAACTGCATGCCGCCCTGTTTTACGTTAGGGCAACTAATATTGACCTCGATGCCGCCTATTCCTGCAACACTTTCGAGCTTTGACGCTACGGCGGCATACTCATCTACCGAATCCCCGGCAATATTCACTATCACCGGCACACGCCATTTTGCCCATTCCGGGGCCTTATCGCGAATTAAAGCATCTACCCCCATATTCTGAAGGCCTACCGAATTTAGTATGCCGGCCGTCACTTCAATTATCCTGGGCTGCGGATTACCATCCCTGGGGTGCAGGGTTGTCCCCTTGCAAATCACTGCTCCCAGCCTTTGAACATCCGCCATTTCTCCCAGATCATCCCCATACCCGTAGGTCCCTGAAGCGGCGATAACCGGATTTATCAGCTTCAACCCGGGCGCAATTTGAACGCTTAAATCAGGGTTAGCAGTCATATCTTAACCGACGGCATCCTTTTCCGGACTGATGTAAGTTTGCCTTCCATAGACAGCGGCTTATCTCTGCGGTCATCAATCTTGAGCGTCGTAGTAACTCTTAACGCGCCTTTGCTGAAAGGCACCTCATGCATCTCACGCGTCACAGCCAATATCTCGTCCAGCGGGCCTTCCATGATTGTGCCCATCGGGGTAAGCCTATAATTAATGTTTTTACGCTTGTCCAGCACGCCGATGCAAGCTGCCACGAACTCACTAACACCCGGATTTCCCGTGCCCAAAGGCACGACTGATATCTCAGCTACGACCTTTCTTGCTTCCATGCTTTCATCCGCCAAATGTATTGCTTATAGTATATACAAGCCGTCGCAGAATTTACACCAATACTGATTTAAGCGCACACAGGAAATAAATATGTTAAAATTTTCAGGATATTTTCACAGTTACCGTACATGGAAGACATAAATATCTACGACATCAGAAAAATGAAGGATGCGGACATCGACCAGGTCCTGGCAATAGACCTGGACGCGTTCCCCACACAATGGCCGCATCCAACAATGAACTCGTATCACCATGAAATGCGAAACAAGCTGGCGCACTATGTCGTGCTCTACAAGAGAAAGCAGAATGACACCCGTGAAAACGCTAAACCATCAATTGGTTTAAAAGAAGTGATATCATATATTAAAGGGCTGTTTGATCACGACCGTTTCTTTGGTCGTGATAAATCAGCTTCAAATGAACAATTAGTGGGAATGGCGGGTATCTGGATGATGGTTGATGAGGCCCATATCGTGACAATAGCTGTGAGGAGATCTCATAAGCGCCAGGGATTGGGAGAGTGGCTGCTAATTTCCATTATCGAGATGGCCCGGCAACTGGGTGCCAGGATAGTAACGCTGGAAGTTCGTGTTTCCAATACGGTTGCACAGGCCCTTTATGCGAAATACGGCTTTATCACAGCCGGCACAAGAAGGAAATATTACTCTGATAATGGAGAGGATGCGCTAATAATGAGCACGGAAGATATTGCCGGTTCGGCTTATCAAAAGATATTCCAGCATTTGAAGGATGAACACCGGAAACGTTGGGACCGCCACGATACTGAATAACCACTGGAGGAATTAAATGGGTGAAATGAAAAGTGCATGGCAAATTGCAATGGAAAAAGCGGATAAACTGGGCAAGGTCAGCCCGGATGAATTGAACAGCATTAAATACGTGCCTGAAGGGAACAGGTTAGCCTCACAGTTCCTGATCGATGAGAAGATGGACCTGTCCGGCGATATCGCAAAAGTCCAACCGCCCGAAGCAGTTCAATTCATTAAAAAAGGTGCAGAGGAGATACTGCTCAGGAATATCGGCCTGCCTCGTAACGACGAAGAAACGAGAAGGACCAACAGGTCAATGGCAGGGCTGAGGAGCATCAAAGAAAACAAGAAGCAGCTTGAATCTATTTTCGGTTTGATTAATAACCTGGTCAACCAGTATAAGCTCGCCCTGCAGCAGACATATAGCGAGTTCAAGAAAAATGCCGAGGTTACCGTTCAGCAGGCCGCCCGGAATGTGCGGCCCCAGCGCGGCGACCAGATGTCACCTGACCAGCGGATACAACTTCAACTGCAGGAGGAATGGCGCCAGATTCACAGCGAGCTGGACGCTCAGTACGAAAAGGCCATGGAAGAGCACAAACAGAAAATTCGCGAGATCGTTTAGTCTAGTTGAGCCGGTCTACTTATATTTAAATTCCCGCTGCTTCCACCACGGATAGAAACCGGGCATGTCCGTATTTGTCCGCATGGGGAAATGGGGCGGCCTCTTCTCAAGGAAGGACATTATGCCCTCCTTGGCGTCCGGCATGCCGAAACTCCAGTTAAGCGCCTTTGATTCCAGTATATGCGCATCCATGGGATGGTCGGCGCCAAGCATTTTCCACATTAATTGCCGGCACAAAGCGATGGATACGGCCGATGAATTACTGATCATTTCCTGCGCTATATGCCGCGCACGCGGCATAAGATCTTCCGTATCAACGAGCTCTGACACCAACCGCTTATCATAGGCTTCCTGAGCGCCTATAATGCGCCCGGAGTATACCCAATCGGCTGCAACGTCCATGCCTACCAGACGTGGCAGGAACCAGCTTGCGCACCCGTCAAATAATATCCCGCGCCTTGCAAATACAAACCCCATCTTGGCGTTCTTAGATGCCAGCCGAATGTCCATCGGCAGGGTCATGGTTATGCCAAAACCAACCGCAGAGCCGTTAATTGCGGCTATCACCGGTTTTTTCATGTCATAAATGATCAAGGTCACTATGCCGCCTTCATCCCGGTGCGGCTCGGTATCTTCCCTTCCGTTCATCCTGTCAAAGAAATAACTATCGACGCCTTCATGTGCCGTCAAGTCAGCACCGGCGCTAAACGCCCTGCCTGCTCCCGTTACTATGACAACCCTGACATCTTCATCTTTATCAGCAGCTTCGAACGCGTTGGCCAGTTCACGGCATGACGCCGCTCCCTGGGCATTCATCTTCTCAGGCTGATTTAGGGTAAGGGTCAATATGCCCCCTGCCACTTCATACTTCAAATATTTATATTCCATATTAACCTCCATTTTTCCCCGGCTGAAACAGCCTGTTTTTTCGCCTGATTAGTGTTGTGGACCGCCATCGAGGAAGACTACGTGGCCTGAAATATAGCCGCCCTCTTCCGAGCAGAGGAATGCACACAGGTTACCCACATCTGCCGGCTGGCATACGCGGCCGAAAGGCATACCTTTGGCAATATCCTTAATATCCACTCCCATGCCGCCTTTAACAAGCCGGGTGCCCATATCCGTCTCTACCAGCCCGCAGGCGATTGAATTGACCCTGATATTATGACCCATCTCTTCTTTTGCCAGGCACGATGCCAGGGCGTCCATCCCGGCTTTAGCAACTGCGTAAGGGGCATGTCCCGCCATACAAACATGAGGAGAGATAGAGGAGATAAAAATAATATCGCCGCGCTGTTGTTTGCGCAGAGCAGGTAAACACTCCTTGGTAAAATTGAACGCTCCCATTACGTGGATGTTGAACAATCTCAGCATCTCCTCAGCCTCAGTATCGAGAACAAACTTCCCGCGGGATGCTATGCCTGCATTATTCACAAGGATGTCCAGTTTATTGAAAGTCTGCAACGTCTTGCTCACTGCCGACTTGACCTGTTCGCAGTCTGTAACATCCGCCTGGACACGTAATACCTTCCTGCCGAGCGCTTCTATCTCTTTCGCCGTTTTTTCTGATGAATCAACATCCTTGCGGTAATTAAACGCAATGTCCGCACCTCCACGTGCAAGTGCCAGAGCTATACCTTTTCCGATTCCCCTGTCGCCACCCGTTACCAGTGCGACTTTACCGGCCAGCTTCATGATTTCCTCCTGAGATAATTTAAAATAATCTACGGCTCGAAATATCAGCCTGCATATGAGATTAACAGCCAGCTATCCATCTGCGCTGGATTTATAGTCAGAACGGGCTTTAATCTAGTCCAGGAATTCCAGGGTCTGTGCGATCTGTTTCCACACTGCTTCTTTATCAGTCGCATAAGGAAGCTCAGCACACGCGGCAAATACGATATACCTGCTGCCCTTCTGTGTGCCAAAAAGATAACATTCATAAGACTGCGTTGGGGTCGTTTTTACTTCATAGATCATCTCAGTGGCAGGAGTTACGCCGTCCGCCAGTGTTGTCGTATTGTCATTGGTAATGAGTTTAGGATCCTGCCTGGGGGTGCCGCCGGCGCCACGTATTGCGGCCTTGGTCAATTCAACTGAAGTAGATTTAAAGTCAACGCCGTAAGAACTGGAGATGCTGATCATAATAGTATCTGCCTGTTCCTTATTAGTTGAAGATACGGCGCTGAAATTCCATCCGACTATTTGCTTTTCATTGTAGTCCTTGGGATATCTTAACCTGAAGTTATAATTGCCATCTTTGTATTCGCTATAGTCCCATGGAGGGGCGGGAACAGCTTTCTTAAGCACGCTATTGTCCGTTCCGGTGTTTGCCGGAGCCGCGGGCTTGATTAGCATGGTGACCACTATTTGTTGGGGAGAATTTCTCGAACCCACACCCTCTACAGTGATATTATCTGTATACGTCCCGGCTGTAAGACCCGACGGAGCGAAGAATACGTCCTGGCTCTTGGTATTACCCTTCTCTATGGCGCCACTAGCATCATTCATCCAGAGCCATGAAGCTGTTTTAGTGGCGGCCCATACCATCACGCCTTCGCCTTCATTCGCAATAGTTATCTTTTTGGTAACTGTCGGGGATTGCCCTTCCGTGAATTGAAGGGATATCGTCATCGGAGAAACACCCAGCTTGGGATCGGTATATAAAGGCTGCGAAGAAGTAGTTGAAGCAGGCGTTGCAGCAGGCGCCGAGCAGCCAGCGACCAATGTTACCAGTAAAATAATCGCAAAACCAGAAATGGTGAATTTATTGTCACGAAAAAAACTTAATCGCATAATGTCTTTATTATAGCAGGGTAGGCAAATGTGGTGGTGCTCCTGTAGAAATTCGAATCCCTGTAAAAATTTTTTTACCCGGCAAATTACCTGTTTCCGATTATGTTAATGTGGATATTAAGCCGAATTTAGGCTATGTGTCAAATTGTAACAAATGGGTAATTCCCATTTGACAAGTTCCCCCGCAGGGGTTAACATTTTGTTGTGGTAGTTAATATAAACTACCTGTCCAAAAGGGGGAACCAGTGGTAATAGATTTTAAAAATAAAGATATAAAAAAAATAGCTGATAGCGTTAAACCGGATGATAGAAAAAGGATAGGCTTGCAAAAAGCTAAAATACAAGATGGGGTTTCTTACCACATATATACTAATAGCTCTGGTCAAATTCTTCTTGATCCACAGGTAACTATACCTGCATCTGAATTATGGATATTTGAGGATAATAATATCTTAGCTGCGTTAGATAAGAGCATGGGAGAATCAGTTACCGGGCAATTAATAGATCGTGGCTCATTTGCTAAATATGTAAAAGATGCCACGTAAGTTACAGTTTACCCCCACTGCAGCCGATCAACTTAAGCAGATTGAAAGCAACCCTGGATTGAAAGGGGTTCTAAAACAGGTTAGAAAAACATTAGGTTACTTAGAAACAGACTTACGGGCTAAATCTCTCCAAACCCATAAACATGAATCACTATCAAGACGTTATAAGAGAGATATTTTTGAGGCTTATGTTCAGCAGAATACACCGGCAGCCTACAGAGTATTTTGGCATTATGGGGAAGATGAGAAAGATGAAAAGGGAAATAATATTCCTTTCGTTACTGTAGTTGGAATAATGCCACATCCAGATTAGTAACTATTTCTTCTCCCAACGCTTTCTAGCCGCTTTTTGTGCGATCTCTTTACGTTTCTCAGGACTAAGTTTTTCTGCCCTGGCCTTACCACCTTTCAGGCCACCTAACCGGCCTAAAGCAACGGCATTGGGATTCTTGCCCTCAATGGTTACAGATTCAACCTCAATTGTTTGCTTGTCTTTCGTAGCTTCTTCAACTACTCGCAAAGTATGTATAGAGAAATCAGAATCTCCTTTATTAGCCATGTTTTGACAATATAGCGGTCAAGCATTGTCAAGAGATTGGGATTTCAAAATGATACACTACACAAATTCGGCCTAAACATTTTCCAAAATATTTCGTTTCATATAGTGACAGGGGTGGGGATGTGGATAAGTCAGCCGGATTAAGCAACTTACTCAGGTATGAACGCAGGCCAAATACAGTCGGAGGTTATTAACAAATGATCGGCAAAATTATCGGAATAAGAGTTATCAAGACACAAAGTAACGATGAGCCGCCAATAATTTCCGGCAGGACAATGATCTCCGACAGGACAGAAAAGACTATTTATGGAATGACAAATATTCAGCATGAAAATATGAAGGGAATAGTGTATCTGGTGGTAGATTGTTCCGGCAGCATGGAAGGTTACAAAATGAGCCAGGTTAAACAGGGAATATTGGAATTTGCAGAGGACGCCATCAAAAAGGAGTATACCGTAGGTCTGATTAAGTTCGACTCCAAAGCAACCCATCTCTGTGAGCCTAAGAGCAGCGTGGGAGATTTGAGAGCGCATTTAGATAATTTGGTGGCAACCGGTTCGACCAATATGGCGTCAGCCATAGCCATGGCCAACGAACACCTTAGCGATGTTAGATATACGAGGGTCATGGTTATTGCCACAGATGGACGGCCGGACAGGACAGCGTTTGCGTTACAAGCCGGACAAATTGCAAAAAATGAGGGAATAGATATCATTACCATTGGCACAGATGACGCAGACGTGTCCTTTTTACAGAAACTGGCTACAAGCGCAGAACTTGGGAACAAAGTCTCCAATGAGCAATTTGCTAAAGCGATAGGCTCAGCACATAAACTATTACCAGACCCTAATAGAACGGCGGTCCAGAGTAACCTATCAAGCCATGATCTGGGAGAAAGAGTGCAATACGCCGGGCGTTACAGCTACAGCTTTTCAGGATGAGCAATAGCACTTCAATCCATTGAAATGAAATAACTTACAGCACACTACTTTCAACTATGGCTTCAGTGTCATGTGACCCTCATTTTTCTAAAAGCTAGTATCACCATACCAGTACTTCCATAGTTAAACAGAGATCAGTAGTGTTAAATCTATTTCACGTACAAGTTTCTCCATTTCGGAAATTTTTTCCATATACTTTATATGATCAATATATCCTTGTACTATATCAACTTCTTTTAAGCCCTTAGTGCTGTATTTTAATAAAAGTGGTGATGAC
Organism: Dehalococcoidia bacterium; assembly: GCA_050014895.1. Classification (GTDB taxonomy): domain Bacteria; phylum Chloroflexota; class Dehalococcoidia; order GIF9; family UBA5629; genus JAFGLP01. The sequence goes on along the minus strand of JBEKCL010000013.1, from coordinate 22,900 downwards.
TTACTTCTAAATGCGCCATTATAAAGATCACCTTTTATGTCGGTGATCATTATTTCTAGAAAACATTCAGCCTCAGGATTTTGTTCTTCGCTTCTGCGCTTTGGTTATATCTCGTTAAACTATTGGTCGCCTTGGCATAATTTAAGTCTGCTACTTTGATAACCACCAATCAATAAAATATTGCCAAAAAGGAACAACCCTCGAAAATTCGAGGGTTGTTATTGGTCAGGGTTACTCACCTCTGACGTTGTTACAGTGCATTATATTGACATTCATAACACTTGTCAATATGCTTATGGCGGTCATATATGAAAGCTGAACGGGTTATCGCATACATTGACGGCTTCAATTTATACTTTGGGCTTAAGGAAAAGGGTTGGGCTTGTTATTATTGGCTAAATCTTAAACAGTTATGCCAGAATTTTACAAACGACCCACGGCATCCACGCAATCTAATACTTGTGAAATACTTCACTTCTCGTATAACAGATCCCCCTGACAAAAGGAAAAGACAGTCGACCTATTTAGAAGCATTGAATACTATTGCGGGCATCCAACCATATTATGGAATATACCAACCAACCGCTATTACATGCGAACAATGTGGTTATGTAAATTATAAACCAGAAGAGAAAATGACTGATGTCCAATTGTCCACGGAATTAGTATCTGACGCATATAAGAATAAATATGATACTGCCATTATTATTTCAGGTGATCGAGACCTGGTTCCGGCAATTGAGACTATCAGAAGTAATCCACCTAACAAACGTGTAATTGTGATTTTCCCTCCCATGCGCACTAATAAGGACCTTATGGGAGTCGCTAATGCCTATCTTCATATTACAGAAAAAGAATTGGAAAAGAGCCTATTACCACCAGCGATAACTAAAACTGGTGGATACGTCTTGAATTGCCCTAGTGAATGGCATTAAATATCTATAGATTCTTGACTGCTTAATTAATTTTCGCTTTGGCATATCATCATTCCTTGATATTTGTCAGATATCTCTGGACACCTCGCACAAATATTTGTTCTGGATGACCTTACCCCATGTTATAGTCCACTGCATAGTAAGGTTTTCTCGGTTTCGGGATGCGTTCCACTAACTGTTGAACTGTTTCGTTTCTATCCAAATTTGACATTCAGTGTAGCCAGAAATACCATGTTACTTCTTAAGCGATAAAAGTCAGGCGGAGGCGATGATGCGGAACAAGTGGCTATTTTGTATATTCCTAATCCTTTTATTAATTCCTTTATCTGTCGACTGTGTGCAAACAAATCAATCTTCCAGCTTGCCAACTACGACTGACTCTTCAAAGCTAACTCAACAGCCAGCTAGCACTACTTCAACTGCCACCCAGACAGTACAAACAGAAACCAAGCCAAGTTACATTCCGTGGAACACTGCCAAAGACCATATCGGGGAGTATATAAAGGTATGCGGCCCTGTGAGTAATGTTACCTGGGCGACAGCTAGCAAAGGCAAACCAACATTTATCAATATTGGAAATGCCTATCCAAATCCTAACAGGTTCGTTGCGCTAATATGGAATGAAAATCGTGCGCAATGCGAGAATATGATAAATTCCATGTATTACGGCAGAAATGTCTGTGTAACAGGGCTCATCAAACTATATAGTGGCATTCCCGAAATTGAGGTTACATCACCTTCACAAATCGAAATACGCTGATTTGAAGGACTATTTCAGTTTTATAGGTCAACGCTGGACAAATTGCAAAAAATGAGGGAATAGATATCATTACCATTGGCACAGATGATGCAGACGTGTCCTTTTTACAGAAACTGGCAACAAGCGCAGAGCTTGGAAACAAAGTCTCTAATGAGCAATTTGCTAAAGCGATAGGATCAGCATATAAAATGTTACCGGACCCCAACAGCGTGTCCCAGCGTAATCTACTTGGCCCTGAACTGGGAGAAAGACCGCAATACGCCGGGCGTTATAGCTACAGCTTCTCAGGATGAGCTAAAGTATTTTTTTCATACTGAGTGCTGGGACAGCCAGATTTCGTTCTGTAGATAATTAGTTGTGGATTTTCTGAGGATACATCTTTAGTGCTTCCTCAAATAGTGGTGCAAATGATTCGGTACATTTTTTAAACAATACCGGTGATGAATTGTTACCATAAATTTTAATCTTATAATAGTTCGTGAGACCTACTCTAAACATTAAGTTATTTTTCGACTGCGAATCTCTTCTGGTAGCATACAAAACAGGGACAATATGAAATTTCTTTTTGTTAAGATGTTTCATAGCAGCCAATAACTCGTCAATAAGGTTAGAATTACCTTTATTAATGCTCGTTAACTTAGATTTGATATACGATTTATTTATTAGTGAAAAATCAGTATCGCGAATTGTATTACTAAATAGATTAATAGTTCCTTGTAATTGTGAGAGGGCATCTTTTATATCCGGGGAAGGACTATTTTCAACTTCAATAAAAAACATATATAAATAATCTAACTTTTTGATAAACATGATTAGCAAACAATCGCATCTCTTTTGTTTGACAGTATCGCTAATCGCCCCTCCGTCTATACGAACGTGAATGGCCTTCCTTATTTCTCTATCCAATTTAACGCATTTTTTTTCTTGGCAACTATCAAGAGAGCAGATATTTTTCAGAATGCTGTCCATATTAAGTATTGGCATGCCCAATAATCTCCAACCGAATTTCCTCATCGTAAAGTTCCTTGAAGACCTCATCAAATGTTGGAATTCTATCTAAGGACCCATATTTACCAATCTTTATTTTGGTAGACACACTACCTTTTGCCCCTTGTTTTATTAGATAAATTGCTAAATCTTCTAATGATATCAAAGGTTTCTCATGGGATATCACCTTTCTAAAGACTTCATGCGTTACAGAACGTAACAATAGGTCGCTATGTGTAGTGAACACGACATTCGTTCCTTTTTGGACTAAACTGACTAATATTTTCATAAGATCTCTTTGCGCTGTCGGATGAAGGTGCGACTCAGGTTCTTCAATTATGAACAAATCATGCTTGGCTAATATTTCTTTAATAAATAAATACAATGGACCGATTTCCTTTATCATCGATGCAGCGTGAATAATTGGGATCTTTGTGCTCTTTCCGTTAGTTTCGAATAAATAATAGATATCTTTTTTGCCTTTTATCTTTGACTGTTGAGATAACTCAATTTGACCATCGATTATCTTTTCGAACTGCGAACACAATGAGTAGAAGGGGCCTTTATAGGTACCGGATAGACCAAGAAGAGTCGTATAAAATATAGAGGCAGTCCCAGGCAATGGCGGCATACTGATGCCCCTTAAGATTGAGGTAGGTGCCATATTGATCCAAGCAGTAGAAATTGTATCCCATGCATCTAGTAGTCCCCCTCTTCCTGCTGGAATATAGTATGGGACAGCAATGTTTAGTTGACTGGCTATATTGTTCCTAAATATTCTTTCAGTCGTATAAAACATTTCATATCTGCTTGATGCACTTGCTCTTGGATGTTTTGCATAAAGATCTTTTAGATTTTTATCAGTCGAGAGCAAATTTATATAGAATGTTTTATCAAAGACTATTTTGATATCAAGTACATTTTTACGTCGTATAGTTATATTAATACGTAAGCACGGTGACAACACCATGTTAATCCGACAAGAAGTGGAGTTAAGACTAATTAAATCTGTTATTTTAGTACTGAAAACCCCCTCGAGAGTTGAAGGGATTGATATTTTTAATTGCTCCTTATAGGAGTTGAACCAGTTTTCTACAATATTAGCGTGGAATTCTTGAAAAGTAATATCACCGGATTTCCATGACTTGAAGCAATCAGAGAATATCTTTTCACTATTTCGCCTGGACTTAATATACTGGTCAGGGAGTGCTTCATTCCAAATAAACATAGTGTTATTCTCAACAAAATGCGGAGATCTGCGGAATGGACTTAGGGACTGCAATATTGAATAAATTAATTGTGCTATAAATGATTTCCCAAGATTATTCCGGCCAATTATTATAGTCAATGGACTAATTTGCATATTAGCCTTATTAATAGGTCCAAAGTTATTAATTTCGATTTTCATACTCTACCTCCACATGGCTCGTATTATAATAGACATTGAAAGTATTAATTGAAGTCCTTGTCATCGAACCTATTGCCTCTGCAACATTATGTCGCATAATATGGCTAGTTGGTTATTGGTTATGCGTTCCTTTTTTCAACTAGGTATTGACCCAATAATCAATAAAGACCCTCCCTCAACATCTGACCTTCCATTGTGATTATTAAGTCTACTACAAGTTATCGTATATTTAAAGGTTTCTATAGGGTATTCACAAGTAACTTTTCAATATCATAGTATTAACAGGGAAATACTATATGAGTGGGCTAGATTCAAAGAGAGGTGGTGCCCCCAAGGGAATTCGAATCCCTGTGACCAGCTTGAAAGGCTGGTGTCCTAGGCCTCTAGACGATGGGGGCATGTACTATGGATAAAGAGGAAGGGCTTCAAGCCCTGCCTTCTCAGGAAAACCAAACATTATATTCATATTTTGTACTGCTTGTCCAGCCGCCCCTTTAATCAGGTTGTCGATACAACTGATCACTATGACTCTACCCGTCTTATCATTCATCGTGGGGTATAATAAACACAGGTTGCTTCCCCATGTATGTTTCGACTCCGGCGGCTGCTGCACGACCCTGGTAAAAGGCTCATTCTTATAGAAATCATAGTAGATTTTATCGAGCTCCTCTTTCCCGCCTGTAAGCTTACCCTTGCGCGCTTTTGCATAACATGTGCTCTCTATGCCACGCGTCATCGGGACAACATGCGGCACGAATGTCACAGAAATGCCTGCCGAAGGGTTCAGGGCGTCAAGCTCCTGCGATATCTCGGGTAAATGACGGTGCCCGCCCAGCGCATAAGGGCGCACGTTATCGCTGGCCTCAGAGAAATGGGTCGTCAACGTGAGCGTTCTACCCGCTCCCGATACGCCCGATTTACTATCAACTATAAGGTCGGGCTCAACCAATCCGGCCTTAACCAAAGGAGCAAGCCCCAATATGGCAGACGTGGGATAGCATCCGGGATTGGCGACTATCTTCGCAGCAGCAATACCTGCCCGGTGCAATTCCGGCAACCCGTAAACTGCAGTTTTCAGTAACTCCGGGGATGGATGCTCGAAGTCGTACCATTGAGGATACCAGGTCGCCTCTCGAAGCCTGAAGTCGGCGCTAATATCAACTACCCGGACCCCCCTTTTCACTAAAGGCACAACGCCTTCAGCGCTGGTTTTATGCCCCATGGCCGAAAAGACAACATCCAGGCTGGTTTCCAGTTCAGCGGTAATAGTGAGACCGGTACATTCCAGGTGAGGGAAAACCTCACCGAGTTTCTTGCCTGCCGCACTACGTCCTGTGACTGATACCAGCTCAACATCCGGATGCTGCCACAGGATACGCGCCAGCTCTACACCCGCATAACCGGTAACATTAATAATACCCGCTCTAATTTTCTTCATAGATTTCGCCCTTTCCTCAACTACAATAAGCCTTCCAGATGGCATGTGTCATTTATGTAAAGTGCAGACGGCATCCCACCTCGTGTCTCGAACAGGTTAACCGCTCCATTTTCCTGGGCTATCTGATTATAATGGCAGTTGTCCATATGTAAAAAGTGCAGGACCATGATAACTGATAATGCCCTGTGAGACACGACTGCAACCGTTTCCTTCTTATACCCGGCTGCAATTTTATCAAGCGCTGCGGAAATTTTTCCCCTCAGTTGTACCAGATCATCATTGAATGGGAACTTTATGTTGACAGCATCCGATTGCCTCTCACCCAGGGGACAGTCAAAAACACAGGCTTCTTCAGGACTGAGACCTTTCCACGATATCTCTCCCACATTCTCAAACCCCGGGAGGATTTTTGGCTCCAATTTATAACCCCCCGCTATAATTTCCGCCGTCTCCAACGCTTCGGGGACAGGCAGGTAATAAACAGCGGCCAACTGGTATTCAAGCAGGCGTTTTAACGCCGCCTGAGCCCACTTGTCCGTAGGAGCATCCAGTCCAGCTTTATCCATTAAAGGATACTGGCCCTGGCGCTCAAACTCCGTAGGTCCGGTATTTACTATCAGTATCTTACCCATTTGATAACCGCCGTTTTCTCCAATTTCTTTATCTTTCTATAACCATGGCAATGCCCATGCCGCCGCCGATGCACATGGTTGCCAGCCCATATTTCAAATTGCCGCGTTCCATCTCATTGGACATGGTCACGAGCAAACGCGCACCCGTAGCGCCGACAGGATGTCCAAGCGATATGCCGCTGCCAAGGGGATTTACCTTAGCCATATCGAACGGTAATTCTCTCAAGCATCCCAGTGCCTGCGCGGCAAACGCTTCGTTCATTTCGATGACGTCCAGGTCCTTGTTTGTCAGGTTTGCCCTTTCCAGCGCTTTTTTAACAGCAGGTATTACACCCAGACCCATGTAAGCCGGGTCGATGCCGGCTGAGGCATAAGACTTGATCTTTGCTTTCGGCTTAAATCCCATTTCTTTGGCCTTCTTGTCCGACATCAGCAGTACAACAGCGGCAGCGTCGTTCACACCGGACGCATTGCCGGCAGTAACCGTACCGTCTTTCTTGAAAGCCGTGGGCAGCTTGGCCAGCTTTTCGAGGCTGGTCTCCATCGGCCTTTCGTCCCTATCGAACACGATGGGGTCGCCTTTCTTTTGAGGTATAACAACAGGTACGATCTCGTCTTTGAACGCGCCGCTCTTGATAGCCGCCAGCGCCCTCTGGTGGCTCATAAGCGCCAGCTTGTCCTGCTCTTCCCTGGTTATTCCATATTTTGCAGCTATGTTTTCAGCGGTCATGCCCATATGGTAACCGTAGAACCCTTCCATCAGGCCGTCCCAAATCAACAGGTCATAAATATCGGCTTTACCGCTGACATCCATGCGGTATCCCCACCTGGCACGGGGCAGAGCATACGGCACATTGCTCATGCTGTCCATACCGCCTGCGATTACTACCTCGGCATCGCCGGACATTATTTTCTGCGCGCCGGCCACGACGGCTTCCATCCCCGATCCGCACAGTTTGTTAACGGCAAGGGCGGGTGTCTCTTTGGGCAGCCCGGCAAAAATAGTCGCCTGTCTTGCAGTATTCTGACGCTGGCCCTGCGGATACACGTTGCCCATGATCACTTCATCAACCTGTACCGGCTTCAGGTCCTCCGGCCAGTCGTAATACTTTTTTTCCATCTCGCATACGTCATTGGCCAGGATCTTCGGGCCGTATCCAACCAGTTTGTCGCTGGCTTTTGGCCTTAAACCGGCTTTTTTCAATACTTCCTTGATGACAATTGCACCTAATTGGGTTACAGGTACTTCTTTCAGACCGCCTCCGAACGCACCGATAGCGGTCCTGGCACCGGAAACAATAACTACTTCGGTCATCTTTCAGTCCTTATATTTTAATCTTGCTCTGGAAATTACCTTTCGACTACCATCGCAATGCCCATGCCGCCGCCAATGCACATGGTGGCGAGACCGTACTTGAAATTGCGGCGCTGCATTTCATATGCCAGGGTTACCAGCACGCGTCCTCCCGTAGCACCAATGGGGTGGCCAAGCGAGATGCCGCTCCCGTGTACATTGGTCTTGTTCATATCAAAGCCCAATTCCTTAACGCATCCCAATGCCTGCGAGGCAAAAGCTTCATTCAATTCGACGACATCGAGGTCTTTGACCGATAGCTTTGCCTTGGCCAGCGCCTGTTTCACAGCAGGAATTACACCCAGGCCCATGTAGGCAGGGTCAACGCCGCCGGAAGCATATGATTTTATCTTTACCATGGGTTCAAGCCCCATCTCTTTGGCCTTTTTCGCTGACATCATCAGCACAACGCCTGCCCCGTCATTGATGCCAGAAGCGTTGCCGGCGGTAACCGTCCCGTCTTTCTTGAAAGCCGGCGCCAGCTTGGCCATCTTTTCCATACTGGTCTCCATCGGCCTTTCATCGGTGTCGAACACTATGGGATCGCCTTTTCTCTGCGGGATTACCACGGGGACGATCTCTTTTTTGAAAGTGCCGTCCTTGATAGCTGACATGGCGCGCTGGTGGCTCATAACTCCCAGCTTATCCTGGTCTTCACGCGTGAAGCCGTATTTGGCAGCTATATTTTCGGCAGTGATACCCATGTGATAGCCATAATAAAGCTCGTACAAGCCGTCAAAGACCATCAGGTCCAGCACTTCGCCTTTGCCGGTGATATCCATGCGGTATCCCCAGCGGGCCTTCGGCATGGCATAGGGCGCATTGCTCATGCTTTCCATGCCGCCTGCAACGACAACGTCGGCCTCTCCCAGCATAATGCTCTGAGCACCCAGTATTACTGCTTTCAGGCCGGAGCCGCAGATTTTGTTTACTGTGAATCCAGGAGTCTCCTTTGGCAATCCGGCGTAAATCATTGCCTGACGGCCGGGATTTTGCCCCTGTGCGGCCTGCAGGACGTTCCCCATAATGACTTCGTCAACCTGTACTTCTTTCAGGTTTGCGGGCCAATCATAGTATTTCTTCTCGAGTTCGCTCAGGCCTTCGCCGGCCAGGGCGCTCGGACCGGCATCTAGCTGAGATTTCCCGGCTTTGGGTCTCAAACCCACTCTTTTTAACAGGTCCTTTATTACTATAGAACCCAGCTTGGCGGCGGTGACTTCTTTAAGCCCCCCTCCGAAACCGCCTATAGCTGTCCTCACTCCACTTACGATGACAACGTCTGACATGTTAACCCTCCTTTATATTGGTCGATAATTTTTTATTAAGAATACGCCTGGCAACAGCAGGCACCATCTTGTGTACAAATTCGGTACTGTACTCGCCGCTGTTGAAACGCAAAGGAGTTACAGATACCATCTTATGTTTCAGCGCCCACATGTCCGTCCCTTTGGTGACGCCCGTGTTAGTCGCCCTGTGCAAAATCCAGTAATAGTCGTGCCTGCCGTCGTTTCCGGTCTCGATGCCGGCAGAGTACGTTTGCTCACCCAGCCGGGTCACTTCCATACCCCGGATTTCCTTGATGGGCAAGCTCGGTATATTCACATTCAACAGCATTTTCCCGGTTATTTTATGCTCAATCACATATTCAGCGACCGCCGCTGTTATCCTGGCGCCGCTCTCAAAATGCGGATCATCGAAGGAATCCATCGAAGCTGCGATAGAGGGTATCGAGTAAAAGAAGCCCTGTAACGCTGCCCCGACCGTCCCCGACAGGAATACATCATAACCGCAGTTGGGCCCCTGGTTTATTCCTGATACGATCAGGTCGATCCCTTGTTTCATCACTACCCGGATGGCCATGATGACGCAATCAGCGGGAGTGCCCTCCACCGAATATGTGTCAATTCCGGGTATTTTCTCATGGATTTTCGCGATCCGGATAGGATGATGGAAATTGATAGACGTGCCTACACCGCTCTGTTCACGGTCCGGAGCAACGACAGTGACTTTACCGATGTTTTTGAGATGAGAGACCAGCGACCAAAGTCCATCGGCATTAATTCCATCATCATTGGTAACTAAAATTTTCACGTGAAAAACCCTCTGGAAAACATTGTAATTTTATCATAACGGCCTTTCTCAGCATAAGTTATGGCAAGTTATGATACGCAGCAATGCATCAGGTTACCAATGGAGTAGCTAATGGATTTAACAATAGGCAACCCTTTTGCTAAATCATTATAACTTATTGAGGTGAACACCCGCTCATTTTCAGGCTGGCCTCCCCGTCCCCACATCCCGCAAGTTCCCTTATAAAATATTAATAGCAGGGGAGATATAATTATATCTCCCCTGCTATGCCCGGAGCTCATTTGCCCCGGACGGTTATTTCCCCATATCAGACAGTACCTTTTCTGCGCACAGCATGGCAGAATTGGCTGCTGCATTCATGCCAACTCCTCGGCCGGTATAGCAATCACCCGCAAAATAAAGGCCGGGCACCTCCTTCATAAATACGGGAGGCCTGTATTTGCCGGTCAAACCCGGGGACCTGCCCAGGCCATCGATGCCTACCATGCTGGCATCGTATTTAATGAGCACGCTTTCTTCAAGGCCGGGAAACATTTTCTGCAAGGTTTCCCAGAATTTAGCCGTCACTTCCTTGCAGAATTGTTCATCCCTGGCCTGTTTTGGGGTACAGCATGCGCCGATAAAAGCAATCATGTGGCCGGGAGGGGCAATCGTATTATCAAAATTGGTTTGAATAAATACCTGCAGAGGGAGCCCAACACCGGGAATATCCCAGGCCGAAAGATATACAGGCTCAGTGAACAGCGCCTTTTTGCCCGCTATCGTAAAGCCGATGGAAGCGCTGGTCTCATCCACCAGGGTCCGCATGTGCTGCAGCCATCCCTTTGGAAGGGCCTTATCATCATCTGAGAAGAGCTTAACCATCTCCCAGATAGGCAAAGCCATTACAACCCTGGGTGCGGCGTATTCCCCCGTTTCCGTGACGACCTTTATCATGCCGCTTTTGCTGGCAATGACCTTTTTAACAGATGTCTTGTATTCGAATTTAACGCCTGCTTCAGCAGCAGCATCTGCCTGCGCCATAGTCATCATACCGATACCGCCAAGCGGCATACGCACATTGCCCATACCATCGCCACCACCCCGTATGAATTCCTCACGATAGATGGAAACGAATTCACCCATCGAGATGATTTCAGGGTTGCTTAGAGTACTCTGTACCATCCCCATTATATTGAAATATTCGACTATTTTGGGGGAAGTGACCTTCTCCTTCATGAAATCCGCCAGGGAAACCTTATCAAGACGGTCTATCTCTGCATCAGGCATGGTAACAAAGCTTGTTACTAATGCGGCGACTTCCTTATTCTCTTCATCGGACATATTGAAGTAATCCGCTGAATGAAGCCATTTTCCCTTGTCATACACCATCATGCCCTCTATAGTCCTTGTCCAGGCAATTTCCTTGCCCACCTTGCGTAAAAGATCAGCGACCGCTGATTTGTCACCGTTATCAACACAGTGTGTCCCAGAGTCCAATCTCCACCCACCCGGCAGATCCCTTGTCTTGGCACGCCCACCAGGTGTTTTGCTTTTCTCCAGGACCAGTGTTTTCAGGCCCTTTCGCTGAAGCAACCCTGCGACCCCAAGGCCGGCAATGCCTGCTCCAACTACGATCACGTCATATTCAGTCACTATGTGCTCCTTCTGTTTTTTAGCCGATTCCCCTTATACGTGAATATAAATATAAATATACTGCTGCCGGGCCAATACTATTTATTCAGACTCTTGTAGAGTTCCACTCCACCCAACGGATGGTCTATATCCAAAAGAGGCTCTTCATTGAGATAAACGCTTTCATTTCCCTTAATTATGCTCATGGCACAAGGGTAGCCAAAAACAACCGGGGACCCGTACACTTCAGAACCTGACAAGGTGGTTTTGCCAATAAATGTTTCCAATGTTCCTCCCCTTAATACACCCATCACCTTATCAGGGTCGGTTGTACCGGCCATCTGGACCGCCTCAAGGTACTGTCCCATACTGGTAACCCCCACTCCAAATGATCCCACATACGGATCTTTCCCTGCATTTTTCGCTTTATAAGCTTCCCTTATCCTATTAGCCATGTCCAGATATCTCGGGGCTACTGTCACTTTCTTAAGCACCCACGGGTAACAGTAATCGCCGCAAATATTCTGCATAGCTTCTTCGCTACCCGCAAGCCCCTTGACAATGCTTAAGTCAAGTATTGCGGCATTTGATCCAATAGGCCATTTATATCCCATCTGGTAGCGCTGTTTTGCCATCAGGCCCACTTCCAGCGGCGTTCCGAAGCTAAAAAGAACGTCAGCTCCCTGGTCAGCCATCTTGGTGATATAAGGGGTAAAATTCGACGTTCCAGAAGGATATTCTACGCGTATGCTTTTAATACCGTATTTTTCCCCTATGGCTTTGTCAATAGGGGCGTATGTTTTCTCAACATCAACATTTCCACCGCTGGCGAACACCCAACATAGTGTCTTAGCCTGCGGGAATGAATGCATTACAGCCATTGCCTGATTTTGGCTCATCTCAAAAGAAGGAAACCCGAATATTGAATAGGTATCCCTTGCTGCATTGAAAGTCCCCATGCTTATAGTAGTACCATTTAAAATTACTTTTTCAGGAGTTGTGATATTTGCTACTGCCTGGTACCCGATGCCGAAATAGCTGACAATAGCCTTCACGTTATTATCATATACCAGGCTTCTTACCGCTGCCGCGTCGGATGCCGGATCAACTACACTGCCATCGGCAAAATACAACTCGACTTTATATTTGTCGCTGCCTATTTGCAGCCCCCCATCCTGATTGATCAAATCCGTGTAAATTTCCATGACGGGCCTTATTGATTGACCCCATAAGCTTGCCGGCCCTGTAAAAGGCAACGAAGCCCCGACTTTTAATACTTTTGCTTCAGCAGGCGCCTGCGCTGCCGGTGCGGCACATGCAGAAATAGCGATGATCAGTATTGCAAGTACCACAGAAGTCAATATTTTATATTTTCCTGACATAATACCCCTCATTAATCCATTTGAATTGTTTATATCTACCGGGATTATACCGTCAAGGTATAATCCCGATGTAAATTATTTCTTTACCGTACTTATTTTGGTGATTTGGATTTGGCAATCTCCTCGTCCCTTAGCTGCCTTTTCAGGATTTTCCCCATGGGGTTTACAGGCAAGTCATCGCGAAACTCGACGTACCTGGGTACAGCATAGGCTGCCAGCTTCTCTTTACACAGGGCTATAATCTCCTCCGCGGTCACCTTTCCCTTATAACCATCCTTCAACTTGATAAAAGCTTTAACCCTGTCGCTGCCCGGCCTCTCCGGGTCTGGAACTGCAATAGCAGCGGCCATGTCAACGCCCGGATGCTCATAGATCGCCCTATCGACGATGATAGTGTAGACTTTCATACCGGATACGTTTGCCATATCCTTTATCCGGTCGGTTATATAAAAATAGCCATCCTCATCCATCCGCACGATATCGCCCATAGGAAGCCAGCCATCTATTAACCCGCTCCCGGGCGTCGGCCAGTATCCTTTCATAATTTGTGGGCCACGCACCCATAACTCACCCGCTTCTCCTGTGTCAATTTCCTTCCCCGTCTCAGGATCAATGATCTTTACTTCCGTATCAGGAAAGGGCACCCCTATCGACCCAGGTTTTTTCACCTTGACCAGATCATTTCCCGACAGGTTGGTATGTGTCCCGCCGCCTACTTCTGTTGCCCCGTAGGCATCAGCGATTTCGGCGCCTGTTTCTTCTTTGAACTTATCAGTGACTTCTTTTCGTAACGGTGATGTGGAAGAAGTGAATAGTGTACCCAGTTTGCCTAAACCCATATCAAGCAATCTGGCGTATTGCTGCGGCACGCACGAACAGACAGTGGGATGGTTATTTTTCAAGATATTGGCGATGTTGTTAAGGTCTCGCGGGTCAGCTACTATATAAACTTCGAAACCCATTAAGACGCAGAAATGCATGCACGTCATGCCCATCTGGTGGAATAGCGGAACAGCTATTAGCCAGGAACATGCCCCCTTCATAAAGTCCGCAAGCGGGCCTAATGCCCAGGTCAAATGGCGCAGGTTGGCAAGCTTACTTTGATGCGTCAACATGACTCCTTTGGGCTCACCTGTAGTACCCCCGGTGAATATCAGTTCTGCCACGTCCTGTTCGGGATTTATAGTTACTTTGGGAGGCTCGGGAGAGTACTTTGCCAGCAGATCGAGAAAATGATAAGTGCCCGGAATTCTTTTGGGTTCTTTGGAATCTGTCATGAGATCGTCCAGCGATGTTACAATGATCCTCTTTAGCTTGGTTTTATCTTTGATTTTCTCAATAATTTCCATGGAGCTGTCCATGCAAACGAGAGTTTCAGCTCCAGAGCCTGCTATTTCCCTCAGCAGCTCTTCTCCCTTATGCAATGTGCTGCACGGAACATGAGTAGCGCCGGTTTTCAATATGCCGAAATCACTGATGATAAACTGGGGGCAGTTAAGCAAATATGTTGCAACACGGTCGCCTTTTTTAACACCAAGGTCTGCCAGAGCGTGTGCAAACCTGTCTGTCAGATCTTTTAGTTTGGCAAAGGTAATTACCTTGTCCATGAAATGCACTGCAGGGTTATCAGGATAATCCCTGGCACTATTATCGAGGATTGAGAAAAGCGGTTCTTTGGGATAAGGCTTAAGTGTTGATGGTAGAACAGTTACTCCTTGTCCTCCTAGATCGTATTGTTTTAACCACGGTTTAGCAGCTACAGATGCCATGTCAATCTCCTTATTATTTAACTCATTTCCTGTGAATTTCCAGATATCTCTTTAAGTGCCCCGTCGTATGGTTGATGAGATCAGTCTACATTTGCCTCCCGGCTGCCGCTCCCTCGGCAATTGCATCCAGCGCCTTGCGTTGATCGGCCGCATCGCCAATCACGTATATCTCGGCGACCTTGCCTTTGGCTTCAGCGGCAAGTTGATTAACCGGCTTTATGCCCACTGCAAGGACCACGCCGTCGACGTCCTTTATAGTCTCTTCCTGCTCTCCTTTTTCATAGGTGACCGTTTCACCCTCAATAGCGGTTACCCTGGCCTGTACAATAGTTTTCACGCCGTTAATCGCAAGGCGCGAAAGGAGACCGGGCCTTAGCATGGTGTTAACGTCGAGTGCGATGTCCTCGGTTGAGGCAATGACCGTCACGCTTTTATTCGCTTCAGCCAGTAAATCGGCTATTTCCGCCCCCAATTCTCCACCTCCGACCACAACGATGCTGGCCGGCGTGAAATCAATATGGAACGGTACCCATGCCTTGCCGCATAGTATGTCCCAGGCAGTGACCACGTTGGGCCCGTCAGCACCCTTTATTTTCACATCGGTTTGCCATGCGCCGGTAGCCACAACCAGCACATCAGGTTTCTCTTTTTCTATTTCATTCAAAGTCAAAGCCGTGTTGAGCTTAACCTTTACACCGGCTTTGGCAACCTGGTTTGATAACCATATAACTGTCTCGGATAGTTCCTGTTTCGTCGGAGGTACGCAGGCGAGGTTCAATTGCCCGCCCAATTTAGCGGATTTTTCATAGAGTGTTACGTCATGGCCTCGAATTGCAGCGACCCTAGCAGCTTCCATCCCGCCGGGGCCACCTCCTGCGACGAAGACCTTTTTACGTTTGGGTGCGGCTGTTATCTCCATTTCCTTTTCTTTGCCCACAGCCGGATTTACCGTGCAGGTAATTGCCGAGCCGAAATTAAGCCGTTGCACGCAGCCCTCATTGCAGCCGATACATAAATTGATGTCCTGAAGCTTGCCGGCCCTGGCCTTCGCAGGCAGCTCGGGATCGGCTATAAGTGCACGGCCCATAGATACCAGATCGCAGCGCCCTTCACGCAGCACCATCTCTGCAATGACTGGGTCATTTATTCGGTTGGCGGCGATGACTGGTACAGTCAGAACTTTTTTCATCTCCTTAACCATGTTTGTAAAATTAGCCATCGGTGTTCCCATGTTGGCTATATTAGACACCCATTGGACCAGCTTTTGCCCATATAGCAGGTCTGTAAATACTGCTGTAGTGAAGTGAAAACAGTCTACGCCTGCATCTTGTAGAATGGGCGCCAGCAGCATAGTCTCTTCCAGCTTTCTCCCATTCGGCACTGCTTCCTCCAGGTTGAGCCGGACCTGGATCGGGTAATCTTTGCCCACGATGCTGCGCGTATTTTTAATGACCTCAAGGGGAAATTTAAGCCGTCCCATCAGGCTGCCGCCATATTCATCAGTACGTTTGTTGGAATGCGGCGAGAGAAATTGGGAAAGCAGGTATCCGTGCGCCATATGCAATTCCACCGCATCAAACCCGGCTTCCCTCGCTCTCGTTATGGCATCTCCATATTTAGATAACAAATCTTTGATATCAGCCAACGTAAACTCAACCGGCATTTCTTGCAGCATAGGGTCCGCCACTGCAGATACCCCCCTGGGAGTTTCAAAAGTAAACATGGATGTTGTCTGCCTGCCAGCATGACCAATCTGCAGAGCAACTTTTGAGCCACCTTTATGGCATGCATCAGCCAGTTTTTTCCACCCGTTCACCATATTGTTATCCCAGATGCCGGGGCTTAGCGCCATCAGTTTGCCCGCTGGCTCTACGCAGGCTGCTTCAACTACTATATAGCCTGCTCCACCCCTGGCCCGTGCCGCATAATAATTGATCATATTTTCTGTAACATTGCCATCAGGGTCAGCCAGGTTAGTGGTCATCGGCGGCATGACGATGCGGTTCTTAAGTTCAAGGTTTTTAATTTTAAAGGGAGTAAATAACATCTTAAAATCTATCATGCTACAGTGAACCTCCTTTTATTCCGGCTGATCCTGAAAGCCTGGATATTTTATAAAAACGGTATTTTATCCGTGAACCGCCAAGACATACAGGTTGGCTATCAATGTCCTGCCCCAACCGTGTATGTCTTGATTTGTTGTAACTTCACAGACTAATGTTAAAAGTCTACGCTTTTACCATCATATGCGTAAACGAATAGTTTTTCTATATCTGCTTCATTCGGTATACGATGGACAGCGGTAGTCATAGCCTCGCTTACTGCCCTTTCTACAAGGCCCTCCATAGATGCCATAAATTTGGCCCTTTCAATACCCACGTCTCTTAGGGACATCGGCAGTTTCAAGCTTTTAGCCAGTTCACGGACTTTGACAATCAGAGCTTTGGCGCATTTATCATCGGGGCCGTTTGCAATGGCACAGAACCGGGCAATTTCGGCATAGCGCGCTTTGGTCTCTTCAGAGCCATTTACCTGGTATTCCATAGTGTATGGTAGAAAAAGCCCCACCGCTCTGCCATGTGGAGTATGAAAGATGCCACCCAATGAATGGGCCAGGCTGTGCGCTACTCCGGCGTTACCACCGTTCATGCAAAGGCCTGCCTGAGTAGCCGCCCACTGCATCTCTTGCCTGGCCTCCAGGTCGGAGCCGTCCTTATACGAGCGCGGCAGGAACTCAAAAACACTGCGGACAGCCATTATTCCAGGGCCATCGGTAAACCTTGTGCGGTAGGTAGTGCAATATCCTTCAATAGCATGGGTCAAAGCATCCATCCCGGTTTCGGCTGTTATAGCGGGCGGCATTCCCTTGACCATGAGAGGGTCCAGTATCACGAGGTCAGGTATTGCCTCCATGTTGCCGGTTGCCATCTTACGTTGACATTCCACGTCTGTAAGCACAACGGCGAACGTCGCCTCGGCACCCGTACCGCTGGTAGTGGGGATGCCCATCAATTTGGCCTTAAGCCGGGTATTGTAAGTCTCGGACGGGTTAATACCGTCAGGCTCAAGCCCGGGCACGCAATAAACAAGAAATGCCGCCTTGGCTGCATCCAGACATGATCCGCCTCCCAGTCCGATGATCCAATCAGGGTTAAACCCCTCGGCCATTTTTGCGGCTTTTCTGACCGTATCTAATGATGGATCGGGCTCAACATCTTCAAATATCTTGTACTCGATATTGGCCTCTTTTAGCTCTTTGCAAACCAAATCAGCCAGTCCCAGCTTTACTATATTTTTATCTGTAACTATCAGGGCGCGTTTACCCAAGAGAGTCCTTAGATGCACCAGTGCATCATCACCAAAAACAATAAACGGACTTGTGTAAAAATACATATTCCCTCACTCTAATAATGTAGCCCGGTATCGCAACTATTCGGGCCATTCCACAGGTACTTTGTTAGTGGCGTTGGTCAGCGCCTGGGCAGCTTTGATATTTTTCATGATCTTGGCCATATTACCTTTCAATTTCATCTGCCGTGTAACCAGGGCTTGAGTGCCTTCTAGTTTCTTATCTTGAATCTTTCTCCAGACGTCCAGAGTGGCCGCCATAGTAAATTCCGGGTTAAATTCCTTTTCGTCCTTGGTAACCACTGCCTTGCGGCATTTACCGTGCCACAGGTCGAGGTAGGTATAAATATTTTCTTTAATGGGTCCGCCTTTCTCCGTGACAAGATAGAAATCGCCTTCCCAGTTCTTAGCCGCTTCCTCGTATTCGGGACTGGAATTGATCGCCTCCATTATCTGGTCGGCATGTTCCTGGCTACCATATTTTGCCATGTAATTCCTCCTTTAATTAATAATAAATATTTACTAATTTGCGGAAAATGCTAACTCAAGAAAATCTTATCGTATCGAACCGCAGCCTGCTTCATTCAGTACACCGTCCAGACTAATTCAAACCCCACGAAATTAAGAGAAAATTTACTACTCAGCATCATATTTGTCAAGTCCATAACTATTATCTATATAATATTTATGCACATAACCATTATATAGATTGACAAATAGTAAATGCATCATGAATAATTAATCACTAAAGAAGTACGTCTTGCAGTGATATTAAGCATTAACATTGAATTAAAATAGTTTACAGATATCTATTATGGCAACCAATAAAAAGAAAGATATATCCACTATTACCAGCGGATGGCCAGGCGGTTTCGCATTATCATATGATGTCCTGGCGACTGTAAGATTATTCAATCAAGCTTATAACAAATATCAAAAATCGGGGGCACAGGCCCTCAAATCAATGCAACTGCTATTTGCGCCACTTTTGGAAGCACAGGGTCTCAAACCAATACAACTGACATTCTCGCAAGTTAATGTATTAATGACCCTTTCGTATGTGCAGAAGCCTATGACATTAACGGAAATATCTCCTTTCCTGCCAATCGAAACCGCATCCGTCAGCCTGGTAATTAACAGCCTTCAGAAGCTTAAGTTCATCCAGCGGCGTCATTCCAGCGCTGACAGGCGCAAAATATTCATTACATTGACCCCCGCGGGCAAGGAGATGGTCGACATTTTATGGCCGCCCATATTCAATTTAGTTACAGATATGTTTTATAAAAGTCTTACCGATGAGGAACGCCAGTTATTTATGAATATGCTGCGTAAGATACGGGACGCTAACATCTCTCAGCCATAATAAACTTAATTTCAATATATAGTTGAAACCGCCTCGGCTTTTCACTTCTTTTTCCGCTGGTGGACTAATAACCTGTCAGATTTCGATAGATTCTGATCGACTTTCACCAGGTAAGAAAGTGTCCCTGACCGACATATGTGAAAATAGCATTGTTGAATATCATCCGCAGTGCTATAATCATGCCCGAAATCGTATGCCTATATTTACCCTGATCTTAGCTTCGACCAAATTAAAGAGCCAGGCTATCTTTCTAAGGAGGTCATAATGGAACCCAAAATCGGTGTTTATGTCTGTCACTGCGGCAGCAATATTGCAGGTGTTGTAGACGTCGAGAAAGTAGCCGAATTCGCCAGGACTTTGCCCTCCGTAGTAGTTGCGCGGGATTATAAATTCATGTGCTCCGATCCCGGGCAGGACCTCATAAAGAAAGATATTAAAGAGCTCGGTGTCAACCGGGTCGTAGTAGCTTCGTGCTCTCCTCAAATGCATGAACCCACATTCAGAAGGGCAGTACAGGAAGGCGGGCTTAACCCGTATTATTTCGAGATGGCCAACATCCGCGAGCACTGCTCCTGGGTAACCGAAAATCCCAAAGAGGCCACGGAGAAAGCCAAGGCCCTTGTCAGCGCCGCCGTCCGCCGCGTCTTCTACCATCAACCTCTTGAAAATAAGGAGGTACCGGTACACCCCGACACCCTGATCGTTGGCGGAGGCATTGCAGGCATCCAGGCCGCTCTGGAAATAGCCAATTCAGGACATAAGGTCTACCTGGTCGAAAAAGGACCCAGCATAGGCGGCCACATGATGCAGCTCGATAAGACATTCCCTACGCTGGACTGCTCTGCCTGTATCCTTACCCCCAAGATGAGCCTGGTAGGAGCACATCCCCAGATCGAGCTTCTTACCTACAGTGAGATCGATTATGTATCAGGCTACGTGGGCAATTTCAGGGTCAAGATCAGGAAAAAGGCACGCTACGTGGACGCAAGCCTGTGCAGCGGCTGCGGCATATGCAGCACCAAGTGCCCTATTAAGGTCGACAGCGAGTTCGATGAGAAGCTTACCAAGCGCAAGGCTATTTACACGCCCTTCGCGCAGGCCGTTCCCAACGTTCCCGTCATCGAGAAAGAGAGATGCACCTATTTTCTGAAAGGCAAATGCCGCGCTTGCGAGAAGTTCTGCGAAAGAAATGCCATAAATTTCCAGCAGGAAGACGAGATACTCGATATCGAGGTAGGCAACATCATTCTGACCACAGGCTTTAAATTATTCGACCCGTCGCCCATCAAGGAATACGGGTACGGCAGGTTGGATAACGTGATCACCAGCCTGGAGTTCGAACGCATGGTTAACTCGGCCGGGCCGACAACAGGCAAGGTATTGTTGAAGAATGGTGAAGAGCCGAAAAGCGTTGCAATCATCCACTGCGTTGGCAGCCGCGATGAGAAGTACCATGAGTACTGTTCAAGGGTATGCTGCATGTACGGCATGAAATTCGCGCACCTGCTGAAAGAGCACATACACGGCTCGAAGGTATACGAGTTTTACATCGATATCAGGAGCTTCGGTAAAGGATACGAGGAATTTTATAACCGGGTCCAGAAAGAGGGAACTGTATTTTTCCGCGGCAGGCCGGGCGAGATCACGGATGTAGCCCAAACGCCTGAAGAGAAGGGCAAGTTGATCGTCCAATTCGAGGATACGCTGGTAGGCAAACAGCGCAGGGTACCTGTTGATATGGTCGTGCTTTGCAGCGGCATCGAGCCCCAGGCAGATGCCCAGGAAACCGCTCACAAGTTCAACATCTCGTGCGGAAAAGAGAACTTTTTCACCGAAAAACACCCCAAACTCGATCCCGTAGCCACCATGACAGACGGGGTATTTATTGCCGGGTGCTGCCAGGGTCCGAAGGACATCCCCGATACTGTCGCCCAGGCTTCAGCGGCTGCGGCAAGGGTACTGGCATTAATAAATAAGGGCAAGGTGGAGATTGAGGCGGATACAGCTTTCATCGACGAGGCCAAGTGCTCGGGCTGCAGGGTCTGCAACCTGCTATGCCCTTACAGCGCTATATCTTATATTGAGAAGGACAAGGTCTCGCGCGTTAATGAAGCTCTGTGCAAAGGCTGCGGCACGTGCGTTGCAGGTTGTCCCAGCGGCGCTATCATCCACAAGCATTTCACTAACGAGCAAATTAATGCCGAAATCGAAGGGATACTGGTATAGTGTATAATTTCCAAATTCCTACTAGAAGGAGATAGAGAAATGGGAGAAAACGTGCACGCAACAACATTTCTCGATGAAGTGGCCAGCCTGCCGGCCTGCGATAAAATAAACGAATGCATTCAATGCGGCGTTTGCAGCGGCTCATGCACCACGGCCACACACTGGGAATATACCCCGCGCAAGGTAATAGCGCTGGTGCGCGCAGGGATGAAAGATGAGCTTCTCAAAAGCAATTCAATATGGCTCTGCGTTTCGTGCTACCTGTGCACGGCCAGGTGCCCACGCGATATCAAGCCTGCCAGTATCATGCACGGCCTGGAATCGATAGCTCTTAAAGAAGGCTATAAGCCGCCCACCAAGACCACGACAATGTACCGCACGTTCTCCGACTCGATCGTTAATAACGGCCGTGTCTACGAGTTCGGCTTCATGTTTAAATACTATCTGAAAACCAACCCCTTCGCAGCAATCAAGATGATACCGATGGCATTGAGCCTTCTCACCCACAAACGGATGCCCCTCTTTGCCAAAAAGGTAAAGGGGACAGCGGATTTGAAAACAATCATCAATAAGTTGTCGGCAGGAGGTGGCCGGTGAGATATTACACTTACTACCCTGGCTGTTCCATGGAAGCAACAGGAGCGCCGGTTGAAGAATCAATAAAAGCCATCGCCAAGCCCCTCGACATGGAACTTATAGAACTTGAAGACTGGACCTGCTGCGGGTCATCTCCTTTCAGCGGCGTGGACAAGGTAAAAGCTATAGGTATAACAGCCCGTGTGCTCGCCCAAGCAGAGAAAACCGGCCTGGACCTGGTAACACCGTGCAGTTCATGCTATACAATTCTCCAGGAGGCCAACGACCTGATCAAAGAAGACCACAAGCTGGCCGAAAAAGTACGTGAGGCCCTATCAGCCGTGGGGCTTACCTATAACGGCACCGTTAAAGTGCGCCATATCGTCGAGGTTCTGTATAACGATATCGGCCCCAAGGGACTGGCGGCCAAGGTCGTCCGGCCGCTTACCGGCCTTAAGGTCGCCTGTTATCACGGCTGCCAGCAGGTCAGGCCGACCTATGGACATGACGACAGCGAGCTTCCTGACTGGCTGGACCAGATGGCGAAAAGCCTGGGGGCGGAACCGGTAGACTTCCCCCTTAAGGCACGCTGCTGCGGCAGCTCACTGGTTATATCTGAGAGCGATGTCGCCATCGAACTGATACACAAGCTATTGCAGAATGCGCGGGACCACGATGCCCAATGCATGGTTACAACAACCTGCCCGCTTTGCCACACTGCGCTTGATGTATATCAGTCGGCGGTGAACAGTAAATATAAAGCCGGCTTTAAGATGCCTGTACTGGCTATCACACAACTTATCGCAGTGGCCCTGGGAATGGATTTTAAACAGGCAGCCCTTTCTGGAAATGTAGTGTCACCCAAGAAACTATTGGCGCCTTACTTTACCTCCAAACCGCAGGCAGTGCCAGCCGAAACACCCACCGCATGAAAAAAGTTGTCCTCGGCATTGGCAATCCCATCATCGGTGATGACGACGTGGCCTTTCACGTTATCGAAGCGCTCCAGGAAAATCC
>JBEKCL010000012.1:0-31073 GCA_050014895.1 Dehalococcoidia bacterium | reverse complement strand
GGAAATTGCCTGTACTACTTCAGCTGACTTGTCCCACTGCTTGACCAAATTCGCACCGATAAGCGCATGCGGACCTTCTACATCATGGTCAACCGCTTTTCCTATGTCATGCAATAAAGCAGCACGTTTGGCAAGAGTTACGTTGGCCCCTATTTCAGCGGCAAGCATACCTGCAATATGTGATACCTCCATACTGTGCATCATCACATTCTGCCCGTAGCTGGTCCTGTATTTAAGCCGCCCTAATAGCTTAATCAATTCCGGATGCAAACCCTGAACACCTGATTTCCTGGCCGCCTGTTCGCCTTCAACACGTATTGTAGCTTCCACCTCCGCCTTGGCTTTTTCGACAACTTCTTCAATCCGTGCAGGATGGATACGTCCGTCAAGAATTAAGCTTGTAAGGGCTATTCTGGCAACTTCGCGCCGCACCGGGTCAAAACTCGATATAGTAACTGACTCGGGTGTGTCATCGATGATCAGATCGACTCCTGTTGCCTGCTCCATGGCACGTATGTTGCGCCCTTCACGGCCAATCAAGCGCCCCTTCATATCATCATTGGGCAAAGGAACAACCGAGACTGTTGTTTCGGCAACAACATCAGTAGCACATCTTTGTATAGTTGTCGCCAGAATATCCCTGGCTATGTTATCAATATCGTCTTTGAACCGGATTTCCCACTCGCGAACACGGCGAGAGGAGTCTTCTTTTATTTCGTCTTCGACAGCGTTAAGTAATTGTTGTTTTGCTTCGTCGCTGGACATCCCTGAAATCGCTTCAAGCTGTTGAAGTTGCTTTTCCTTAACCTCTTCAACTTGAGCCTTTACAGTGTCAATTTCCTTTTCCCTTCCAATCAGGCTCCTTTCCCGTCTCTCCAGCGCCTCCAATTTTCTCTCCAGACGTTCCTCGCGCTGACTGGACCGCCTTTCAAGCCGCTGCAGTTCGTACTTTCGTTCCCTGCTATCCGCCTCTGCTGCCGCCCTTACCTTTACGGCCTCTTCTTTAGCATCGAGCACCATCTGCTCGTATTTAGTCTGTGCACTCTCCAGTAACTTTTTGGCCTCATTCTGTGCGTTTCGTATCTGCTGATTTGCTAATATCTGACGTGCAAAGTAGCCGACTAACAGGCACAAAACGGCAACAAGGCCGATTATCACATAGTATATCCAGTCCATAATGTAACTGCCTCTCTTTATAAATAAACCAGATTAAATTACACATTTATGTAAAATCCTTAATTAATTATTATACTATTGTTTGGCAGCCGAAGACTAGTATTATTTAAAATATTTTGTCTATTTTGATGATTAATCTTCGCGAATATATCCCCACAGTCTTGTAACCGCACCATGTACAACATCTCCACTGTAACCGCGTCTTCCTAAATATGCCGCCAACCGTTTGTAGAATTCCGGATATTCCAGGTTCCTTATCAGTTTTGCTTTTTTAATTCCGGCGTTATACGCACTTTCCCCGTCGTCAATATCATCTGTTACCTTGCTGGCAGTCTCATGGTCCACGCCCTTTTGCAGCAACTCACGCTTGATCATTAAACGGCTTTTAGGTTTGAACGATATACGGTCCTTCGTCCAAGATTCAGCAAAAGCCCCGTCATTAACCAAATTTACTTCCTTCAATTTGATTATGGAACGAGCGACCGATTCATTATCAAATTTCCTTTTGAGCAAAAGATGACGCCTTAATTCTTCTTCACTCCTCGCCCGGTACTCCAAGAAATGCAAGGCCGCTTCGTAGCATTTTTCGAAGTTGTCTTCTTTTACTGAAGATTCCAGGTTATCAGAATCAATTTCCCGGCCAACGCAAATTCCAGCTTTTTCGACGATTTCACGATTTATCTCAAAATGAGTTCCATCATCGAAAATAACGATGACCCTTCCTTTGGTATCACCCGGTCTAAGTTGAAGAATTATTTTTCTCATGGCACGGCGATAATCTGCCAATCCTGAAGAACACGCTTATCAGCTTGCCCAACCCTCATTCTGCAATTTCTTTCTTATCAGTAACCACGTTGCCGCTAAGCGCCAGATTGCGTATCTGTTTCTCAATTTCGGCAGATAATTCAGGGTGCTGCGTAAGATATTCACGTGCTTTTTCTCGGCCCTGTCCCAGCTTGGTCCCGGCAAAATCGAAGAATGCTCCGGATTTTCTTATAATTCCGCTGCTTACGCCCAGGTCGATAATATCTCCTTCCCTGCTTATACCGCAATTAAACATTATGTCAAACTCTGCCACCCGGTACGGTGGCGCCACCTTATTTTTCACGACCTTGGCACGCACGCGGTTCCCCGTGATTTCAGCGCCGTTTTTAATCACATCTGCTTTACGCAGGTCAATCCTCACAGAGCTGTAGAACTTCAAGGCCCTTCCTCCCGGTGTCACCTCAGGACTTCCGAATATTACGCCGACCTTTTCACGCAATTGGTTTATAAAAATAACAGCAGTATTCGACTTGCTGATCTCGCCGGTCAGTTTTCTAAGCGCCTGCGACATAAGCCGTGCCTGCAGACCGATGTGGGAATCACCCATTTCGCCTTCAATTTCGGCTCTCGGTACAAGAGCGGCCACACTATCTATGACTACAACATCCAGGGCATGTGTCCTGACCATTCTTTCTGCAATATCCAGCGCTTCTTCACCCGTACCGGGCTGCGCACCCTTCAACGCATTCACATTGACCCCACATATGGAAGCGTAATTTGTATCCAATGCGTGCTCAGCATCTATATAAAGTACGAGCCCGCCCGTTTTCTGCGCCTGTGCAATAATATTTAATGCAAGTGTAGTTTTGCCTGATGCTTCCGCCCCGAAGATCTCCGTAATGCGTCCGCGTGGTATTCCACCAACTCCTAAAGCAATATCAAGGCTCAACGATCCAGTCGAGATTACATCAACTTTTACCTTCGCCAATCTCTCCCCAAGAGACATGATTGATCCCGCCCCATACTGTTTCTCAATCTGACTGATCGCCAGGTCCATAGCCCGTTCTTTTTCAACTTTCACTTTATCCAATTCCATTGCTCCTCCTGCTAACAAAACTGCTATTTTTCATAGTTTTGTATTTAATTTAAGCTATTCTAACACAATTGTACTATAATTAAAATAGGTTTTACAAAATATTTTTTAAAAGAATATTTCAGTTTCCATTTGACTGTGCAAACTGCATTGAGCTAAATTTTATGCGAGGTAAACAAGATGCCTATATATGAATATTCCTGCCCTAAATGTAAAAGTAAATTTGAGCTACTCCGCCCAATATCTAAATCTGAAGATGACTCGGAATGTCCCAAATGCAAAACGCCATCAAAGCGTGCCATATCTAAATTTGTATCACGCGCCAAGGATGATATGAGTTTTCTTAACCACATGCCGGCTTCCACCGGGAGCTCCTGCAGCGGTTGCAGTTCTTCCAACTGCTCGTCCTGTGGCCATTAGCCCATATTTCTTAAAATGTAGTGCCTAGCGAGTTACACCCGCCTTATGTACTGATGCTCTTTTAATAAAGAAAGCCGCAAGCCAAATGATGGCAGCTTCACCGAGTATGGAAGAAACAATAAGTATTGCGGCATCATTGAAGAATCCTTCAGGGAACATCATTATCAGGTAGTCTTTGGAGGGGTCCAGTATCCAAAGATCATTGGTGAAGCTTATATAGTGGAACAATAGGAACAAGCCATTGAAATCAATCAGCGCCCATACAATAAGAATCCCGGTCAGGGCTGCGGTGATGATAGAGCCAATTTGAATCCCGGTCAGTACTCGCTGTAATCCGCTTCTGAAATACAGATATACAGCCAATCCGATAAACAGCAGGATAGATGCGACCAGCAGAATGGTGAATAGCTGGACTATATTGCGGACATCTCCCATGTGAATAAGTTCCTTTTCATTGTATAGAGGGGACGGTGCGCCATGTTTCGTTACCGTTAGCTGCGGTGTTGGGCTCATCCCGCTGAAGTAATCGACCATCTGCTTCGCAACTTCGCCCAATTGAATGTTGCTTATTCCTGTCTTCTGGCTAATGTGGTATTTATCAAAACCGGCCTTATACAGATCTGTTGAATGCGAATAGATATGCACAGTTGTGGATACTATCAATACTGGTATGCACAGGACCAGCAAAACAAAAGCCAGCGACGATATAAACTCCAGTAACTTCATCTTCATGTAGTATATTCCTCGATATATAATCTATTTGATACTCAACCTGCGCCCTGAAATCTTGTGTTATAATTTTCGCACAATTTTGCTGGTTGTGCTGTATGTTCACCCATCTACATGTTCATACCGAATATAGTCTTCTCGACGGCTGTTGCCGTATCAGTCAGCTGGTACATAAGGCCAAAGACCTCGGCATGCACTCATTGGCTATAACCGACCACGGCAACATGTACGGGGTGATCGATTTTTATAAAGCCGCAAAAGAAATCGGCATCAAACCCATTTTAGGATGTGAGGTTTATGTGGCCTCCCATGATTACCGCAGCAAAGACCCTGCGGAAAAATCTAATTATCATTTAACGCTACTGGCTAAAAATCATACAGGCTACCGTAATCTGATTCAATTAGTCACTTTGTCCAATCTAGAAGGCTTCTACTACAAACCCAGGATAGATAAGAAGCTGCTTGAGAAGTACAAGGATGGACTGGTTGTCCTATCGGGTTGCGCCCAGGGTGAACTGGGACGGCTAATACTACAGAACCGTCATGAAGATACGCTGTCCGCCGCAAAGTGGTACAAAGACAATTTCGAGCATTTTTACATAGAGATCCAAAAACACCCTATGGCCGATATAGAAAAAATCAATGAAAACCTGGTGCAGATCGCCAGAGAACTGGATATCCCACTGGTCGCTACCAATGATGTCCATTATGTAAACAAAGAAGATGCTTATATCCACGACGTTTTACTCTGCATCGGTACCAACACCACAATTAATGAGGAAAAACGGCTAAAAATGGCCGGTGACTATTTTTATTTAAAGACTCCTCAAGAGATGAAAGAGCAATATGCGGATATGCCGGACGCCATCCGCAATACAGAGATTATCGCCGACCTGTGTAACGTTGAAATCGAATTCGGGAAACCGCATCTCCCTCAGGTCCAACTCCCTGCCGGTAAAACAGCTCAATCACATCTTTCTGTGCTTTGCTGGCGAGGACTCAAAGAGCGGTTGCCCGATGCGGATGTAGAAGCTGAAAAGCGCCTGGCTTATGAGCTGGACGTGATCGAAAAAACCCAGTTCGCCGACTATTTCCTGGTAGTGCATGACCTTGCATCATTTGTAAGGTCAAAGGATATCTTTTTCGGAGTGCGCGGAAGCGCAGCGGCCAGCCTTGCACTATATTGCCTCGGAATTACAGATATAAATCCTCTAACTTATAAATTAGTATTCGAACGCTTCCTGAATATAGAGCGCCGTGAAATGCCTGATATCGACCTCGATTTTCAGGATGACCGCCGCGACGAAGTAATTGCGTATGTAAACAGCAAATATGGAACGGACCATGTCGCACAGATCATAACGTTTGGGACACTTGGCGCCAGGGCAGCAATAAGGGATGTAGGACGAGCACTCGGCATGAATTACGGCGCGGTTGACCAGGTAGCCAGGCTAATTCCAGTCCGTCCCAATATCCGGCTGGACGATGCCATGCTTGAAGTTAAAGAACTTCAGGATATGCACGACTCAGATGATCAAATTCGCAAGCTGATTGATACCGCTAAAAGGCTTGAAGGTATATCACGGCATTCCAGCACACACGCCGCAGGGGTAGTGATCTCCAGGGACACTCTAACCGAATACCTTCCGCTCCAACGCGCCAGCAAAGATAGTGAGCAACATACTGCCATGACACAATTTTCCATGGAAAACGTCGCCAAGCTGGGACTTCTGAAACTGGATTTCCTTGGGCTGGCAAACCTGACCCTCCTGGCCAAGGCCAGGGAGGTTATCCAGCAAAACCATGGCATTGTGATTGATTTTCTTAAAATACCGCTGGATGATCAGAAAACATTTGAATTGCTATCTTCAGGAGAGACTACGGGTATTTTCCAGCTGGAAGGCCCGGGCATGCGCCGCTATATTAAGGAACTCAAACCTACTAAATTCATGGATATATCCGCTATGGTTGCTCTCTACCGGCCAGGGCCTATGGAACATATCCCCACGTTCATTAAAGCTAAACATGGCCTTGAATCGGTCCGCTATCCGCATAACGATTTAATTCCAATTCTCGAAGACACGTACGGGATCATTGTTTACCAGGACCAAGTGTTGTTCGTCGTTCAAAGGTTCGCAGGGTACAGCCTGGGACGTGCGGACATAATCCGCAAAGCCATGGGCAAGAAAAATGCGGAAACCATGAAGAAAGAAAAACAAAACTTCATTGATGGCGCCAGGACAAAGGGCTATACCGAGCAGGAAGCCGGGGCTGTCTTCGCTTTGATCGAGCCGTTTGCCGGCTATGCATTCAACAAGGCGCACAGCGTAAGCTACGCCCGTATTGCCTATGAGACCGCGTACCTCAAAGCCAATTATCCCATCGAGTATATGACTGCCTTTCTAAATACATATTACGATAAGGCAGATAGGCTGGTTACAGCTATTGGCGAGTGCCGGCGTATCAACCTGGACTTCAGGAAACCGGACATCAACCATAGCTACGCCGAATTTGTGATTGAAAAAGACAATGGTACCCGTGCTATACGGTTTGGTCTCTCTTCAATAAAGAACGTAGGATCAAATGCGGTGGCTCCGATCATAGCAGCACGCGACCAGAGTGGAAAATTCAGCACCATAGAAGATTTCTGTCGAAGAGTCGACCTTCGCAACATCAATAAAAAGGTCATTGAGAGTTTGATAAAAGCCGGGGCACTCGACTGTCTTGGTCAGCGCGGCTCATTATTGTCCGCCCTTGAAAGGATAATGTCCCTTTCACAGCGTGAACAGAAGCAAAAAGAGTCCGGACAATCCAGTATGTTCGATCTATTTGGACAGAATGTAGATATACCCTTGCCTTCTCTGAGCCTGGAACAATTCGACGTCACCCTTCAGGAGAAACTGGCGTGGGAGAAGGAACTGATGGGGGTCTATTTTTCCGAGCATCCTCTTGCAGCCCTGGCATCCAGGCTGGCCGAATACTCAAGCGTCCTGTGCGGGGAGATCAATGCCGACATGGCGGGAGAGAAGGTGGTCGTCGCAGGCATGATTACTTCCACAAGGCTGGTAACAACGAAAAACAACCGCATATTCGTTGTGGCGACCTTCGAAGACCTGAATGGGAGTATTGAAGTCACGGCATGGTCTGATGTTTATACTCAATCCCAGGATTTATGGATTGAGGGTAACATACTTATTATCGAAGGCACTGTCAAAGTCAGGGATGATCGGGTCAATGTGAACTGCAACAGAGTGCATAAATACGATCCTGATACGAATAAAGTCAGCGATGGGAAAAACACTTATTCTGCACCACCGAGAAAGCTGACCATTAATATGAAACAAAGCGAGGACACAGCAAAGGACGTAGCTTATCTGCAAAGAGTTATGGAGATTTTACGCAGATATCCCGGCAAAGATAGCGTGCAGCTTTCTATCCAGAAAGACAATAAAATCACGCGCATGGATATGCCTGACGTAAAGATAGACTACTGTAATGAGCTAATTAAGGAACTCAGTTTTACTTTTGATAGATAAGCCCTTGCCTGCCCCAAGTTTATCCGCCCCCGACAAATTCCCTCATATACTTATTGACCAATTCAGGTTTTTCACGAACGATCCAGTGCGAGGCATCCGGTACTCTCTTGATCAATACATTCGGAACATATTGTTCGAGTCCGTCAAGGCAACCCGTCAATAATGCCGTATCCTTCTCACCCCATATCACGAGTGTAGGCACATCGATTTTGGGTATCAGTTCTCCTATGGACGGTTTCTTCAATGCTTCCTCGAGATTTTCGAGCGCCTCAACGTTCGTTGCCCGATAGTAGTTGAGTCCCCCGGTCAAAGCACCCGGTTGCGACCATGCCTTGATGTATCCCTTAATATCGTCTTCTTTTAATACCCCGCTTTTAATCAGGTCTTCGAACGCTAATTTAAGTAATGTGGAATAATTATTTTCTGATAGTATTTTTTCGGCTTCGGGGCTTCTAAAGAACAGCATGTAGGCGCTGGCTTTCCTTTGGGCAGGATTGTGGCGCAGCTCTCTTTCCATTGTTGCAGGGTGAGGCGAATTAATAATGACCAATTTTTCAAGATATTGCGGAAATAATATAGCGAAAGTCCAGGCTACACCACCACCCCAATCATGCGCCACCAGTATAATTTTTTTCTGGCCAAAATGCTCAGCAAGCTGCCTTATATCTTCTGCCAGTATCCTCTGTTTATATTGCTTCGGATCCTGGGGCGCAGAGGATAGATTATAACCGCTCATGTCAGGAGCGACAGCTAAATGGTCCTTCCCGAATTCGTTCAACTGCGCTTTCCACATGTCCCAGTACTCAGGGAATCCATGCAGAAATATCATCAATTTGCCCTTACCATCAAACGCATAATGGAGTTTAACGCCATTGACTTCCGCGAATTCGTGCTGGATCATTACTACCTCCAAATTTTATCTAGCCGGAACCAGGGGCATTCCAATCTTGAATCTATAACCTTCCAGTGATAAGAGTTTTAACTTGGTTTCAACAAACGACATCCTACCAGCAAAACCACCTGGCGATCCGTTGCTTTGAATAACCCGATGACAAGGGACAATAACCGGGACCGGATTGCGCGCCAGTGCCTGGCCTACGGCACGTGCTGCAGCGGGTCTCCCCAGTTCACGTGCTACCCATCCATAGCTACGCACTTCACCATACGGAATATTTTTCACAACATTCCAAACCTTAAGATAGAATTCCGGCGCCCCGGCCAAATCAAGAGGAAAATCGAATCCAATCCGGGTCCCTCGGAAGTAGGCCTTCAGAACTTCCTCCAGGTCAGTCAGGTAGACAGGACGCTGAACTTTCAATTCACTATCTATAATTGGAGTTTGTTGATACTCAGCATAACCGGGCAGTGTAAGATGGCAGATTCCCCTACCTGAACAGTGGACGCTTAGCGTTCCCAGATTGGTTTGAAAAGACTCTTTATACATTTGCCTCCGACCAAATGCAACGATGCTATATCGTTACTTTATCCATTTCATCAGCATAAATCTTGTAGGCATTGCCATCATAGACTACGAAATGAACCGATTTAAGGCTGGTGGAATTGTCCTTAAGATAACTTATTGCAGCATCGATTGCTATTTTGGCTGCCATGTCTTGAGGATAACCGTAGACACCTGTGCTAATCGCAGGAAACGCGATGCTGACCAGACCTTTGTCCGATGCTATTTTCAGACTCTCCGTATAGCAACTGGCCAGCGTTTCCCCTTCCCGGTTGCCACCACCCCGCCATACAGGCCCCACAGTATGGATAACGTATTTAGCCGGCAAATTACCCCCGGTAGTTATCACAGCCTTTCCCGCCACCAACCTGCCAATCTGTGAAACGATCCTTCGGCATTCTTCAACTATGGAAGGACCACCGGCCCGGTGAATAGCGCCATCCACTCCTCCACCACCCATTAAGCCGGAATTTGCGGCATTTACGATGGCATCAACCTTCTGCTGAGCAATATCACCCCTCACAAGCACCAACTCAGTACCTTTGACGGTAACTTCGGTGGCCATATCAGCGACCTCCTGTTCGTCAGATCTTAAGCAGATTCAGGTTGCAGTACTCCATATTTGCCGTCCTTACGTTTGTAAACAACATTAATGGAGTTATTGTCACTATTAATATATATGAAGAAATCATGGCCGATGAACTCCATTTGGTCAATAGCCTCATCCACAGTCATCGGTTCAATTGTAAACCTTTTCAATTTCACTACGCCTGTCTTCTCTTCCTCATCTTCCCTTTGAACTTCACTATTTACTAGTTTTCTGATCGATTCCGGCTCTCTGCCCTTGTTGACTTCATATCTAGCCTTATACTTGTTTATGAGCCGCTCCATTACATCTGCAACAGCATCCACCGTAGCATGAGCGTCATCGCCCTTCTGTTCCCCTCTTATCAAGAACCCCTTTACATTTAACGTTACCTGAGCGGTAAATGTATGCAGCCTGGATTTAGATTTCTCTTCAACTAATTCCAGTTTAATTGAACTGATACTATTTAAATATTTCGTAAGTTTGTTTAATTTTTTTTCAGCGTATTCCTTGATATCGCCTTCAACTTTCAAATTTCTAGTGATTACCTGAACTTGCATCTTTCACTCCTGCTTTTTAATTTCTCTTGCCAGTGTAAATCCTGTCACATGCTTTGCTCCAGCCGCTTTGAGCGCAGATGCACATGCCTCCAGCGTTGCCCCAGAAGTACAGACATCGTCTATTACAACAACGTCCAATCCTACCACTTCATCGCCCGTATGGCTGAACGCATTCTCCATATTCCGCCTGCGTTCGTCGACATTTTTAGTCCTCGCCTGAGGTTGACAGTCCCTGGTCCGCCTGATTACTTTCTCGTTGACCGGGACGCCTATCTGTAAAGAGATTTCCCGGGCAAGCAATTCAGACTGATTATATCCCCTGTCCCGTATCCGCATTTCGTTAAGCGGTACAGGTACAAGTATATCTCCAGTCAGATTGTTTACCTTATAATAACCAGCCATAAAATCACCCAGGCAATTTGCTATAGCTCGAAGATTACGATATTTGAACGAGAGCACTGCTTCACGCAGTGCCCCTTCAAAAACAAATACGGAACGTATACTATCAAGATTATTCGACTTCCCCCAGCATTCATAACAGAAAGTGCCGCTTGATTCGGGTTTACCGCACCTTAGACAAATAGGGGGATTAAGGCGGGGCAATTTTTTGGAACACTGAACACAAATGAAGTCACCGACTTTTCCGCATCCGATACACTCACGGGGAAAGAAAAAATCGATGACTTCATTTTGGAGCTGTCTCAACCTAATGGTCAAAACACAGACTCCATTTTCTATCTTCTGTTTATTCCACCTGCTGTTTATTAGTTAATTACTAATGTGGCGCTCGTAAGGTATGACTGGCTCCACTAAATATAGGCTCGTTTAAATATATATCGCCATTCCTGATCTTGAGATTAAATCCGCATTCAGGATTGGTACATACCCAAGCTTTATAATGTATAGCTGCCCCCTGGCTGCCAAAATCCGACAGGGGAACCAAATCACCGACCTTACACTTTAGACATTTTGGAAAGGAATAGTTTTCCACTATTTTTCCACCTCCTCCGAGATTGCATAAAGTATAGCATTTATCAAAATTTAATAGCAAATATGCCGAATTCAAGCAGGCTCATTATTGGTTGACCAATTATCTATCGGTCATCCCGAACTGTGAGAGCCGCGTATAAATAGCACCTTCCGGCTTCAACTGGCTGCGAATTAAAGCAACTGCATTAACACGCATAGAGAAACCAGGCTCCAGCCGGACTCCTTGAACCAATTCAGCAAACCCGCCTCTCTCGGCAACACTGCAATCATCTCTTAACCTAGCGAGAGTGAGATGAGCTGCAAAGGGACGATTCTCCTTTGGAAAACCCAGTTTTCCTGCAGATTCATCTATCCTGGACTGCAAATCAAGTAACCGGTCAACGTCACCACTTAAGCCAAGCCAAAAAACCCGCGGCCGCTGAGCATTCGGGAAACAGCCCGTTTCCGCCGTAGCCAGCGTAAAGGGTTGGCTTTTTCTGACTTCGGCCTCAACATCTCTCTTCAATTCATCCAGGATTTTAGGCCCAATATTCCCCAGGAATTTCAAGGTCAAGTGAATGGACCCCGGATCGACCCATTTAGCGCACCTGGATTTTGGTGTCTTCAACTTATTCTCAAAGTCCTTTAACATGGACTTAAGTTCACCTGGAAGCTCAATAGCTATAAAGGCTCTTATTTCGTCACGATTTATCACTTAATTGCTCCCGATCCCCTAGGCACCCAGTAATTTTTCGGCGTTAGCGTGGAATATATTTTCAACATCGTTTTGGTCTAAATTTGCAGACTTCATGTGATCTGCCACCCTGATAGGGTCCAACAACGGCCAATCGCTTCCAAACAGGATTTTACTGCTACCCACGATGGAGATAAGTGCATTATATATTTTCGGCGCGTAAAGGAAGGGAGCCGCCGCTGTATCGTAATATGTATTGCTTAATACACGGGACACTTCAGGCATCAACTCATAGAACGCCAATCCTCCCCCGAAGTGCGCCAGTATCACTTTTAAATCAGGATGGCGCTCAATAAAGTTATACACTGTTCCGGGAGTCATAGCGCCTTTTCCGGCATATATATGCCCGACCGGTTCGGAAGCATGAAATAGAAAAACCATACCCCTTTTCGCTGCATACTTGACCAGGGGGGACATCAACGCTTCATCATTCAAATCGTATCCCTGTGCATCAGGGCGCAACTCTCCAATGCCCTTTGCTCCTGCATGACAGCATCTTTCAATTTCCAGGAGGGCTTTCTCGCGCTCATTGGGCTGTATGCTGCAAAATCCCATCAGCCTGGCCGGATATTTTGCTACGGACTCCAAAATGTAGTCATTGGTACGCACACACATTTCATGTCTTGCCCATCCAATATTAAGCACTGCAGATCTCGAAATGCAGCGCTCATCCATGGCATTGATAAGTTCTTCAGCGCAAAGCAGCCTGGCCCTGGAACTCGAATATAGCATGCCAAAACAGGTATCCGAGGCACAGTACTGCTCACGGTCCAGCATAACTTCTTTGCTAAAAATATGTGTATGCGAATCAATTATCATTGTTAGAATTATAATTTACGTCCCATGTATTCACAATACAGATGGTCATAAACTCGTAAAAATGACAATAAAATGGACATAGCAATCGTCAGTATCTTATAATAAACCAAATTATAGCTATATGATAGATAGGACACCTTAAATAATTGCTCTTAGCCAACAGCTTCCGCCTATTTAGTAAATCCTATGAAAGAAAATAACATACCTGAACTTGAGAATATCGCCAGGAAATTACGGCGAGATGTTATCACCATGATATCCGAAGCCGGCAGCGGCCACCCCGGAGGGTCCCTTTCAGCCGCCGATATCGTAACTGCGCTTTATTTCGCCGTTATGAACCATGACCCGAAAAACCCCAAATGGCCGGATAGAGACCGTTTTGTTTTAAGCAAGGGGCATGCAGCGCCCATTCTTTATGCGGCCCTGGCGGAATGCGGATACTTCCCGCTTGAATGGCTGGGTACCCTGAGGAAAACCGGAACGTGCCTTCAAGGCCACACCGACAGCACATTAACACCGGGGGTTGACGAATCTGCAGGATCGTTGGGAATGGGACTCTCAGTCGGCATTGGCATGGCAATCGCCGCCAAACTCGATAAAAAGAGCTACCATACCTACGTTTTGGTGGGCGACGGCGAATGTGACGAAGGACAAATATGGGAAGCTGCCATGTTCGCCCCCAATTACAAACTTGATAATTTGACTGTAATCGTAGATTTCAATGGTCTGCAACTGGACGGTTTCACAAAGAACATAATGAACCTGGAGCCTTTCGTTGATAAATGGCGCGCATTTAATTGGGAAGTCGTTGAGATCAACGGCCATGACATGGCACAGGTCGTGGATACACTTAAAAAAGCCGGGGCCGCCCATGCTAAACCAATTGCTATTATTGCGCATACAATTAAGGGTAAAGGCGTAAGCTTCATGGAGAATAATGTGGATTATCACGGCAAAGCGCCAAATAAGGCAGAGACTGAGAAGGCACTTAAAGAATTATCATGACTGATTACACTGAGCTAAGCACGCGCGAAGCGTACGGCAAAGCACTGGTAGAGTTGGGGGTCAACAACAACTCTATCATTGTCCTTGATGCCGACCTTTCCCGCTCAACCATGACCAAGTATTTCGCCCAGGCTTACCCCGAACGTTTCATCGAGTGCGGCCTGGGGGAACAAAACATGATCAGCATCGCGGCTGGACTGGCATCCTGCGGAAAAATCCCGTTTGCCAGCACTTTTGCTGTTTTTGCATCCAGCCGTTGTTTCGACCAGGTACGAATGTGCATCGCACAGCCGAAAGCCAATGTAAAAGTAGTGGCCACTCACGGTGGTATCACGGTGGGTGAAGATGGGTCATCTCACCAGGCCATCGAAGACCTGGCTCTATATTGTTCACTGCCGAATTTCACGGTAATCGCACCCGCCGATTCAATTGAGACAGTAGAGGTAATCAAAGCGGCAGTATCAACAAAAGGCCCGTTCTACGTCAGGCTCGGACGCTCCAAAACGCCCCTTGTCTATCCCAAAGGTTGTAATTTCAAGCTGGGCAAAGCGGATTTATTAAAGGACGGACACGACGCCACAATAATCGCCACGGGCATAATGACATATATGGCTTTGCAGGCCGCAGTTTCACTCGGTTCGGCAGGCATATCATGCCGCGTGTTGAATATGTCCACTTTAAAGCCCATAGACCAGCAGGCAATACTCGATGCGGCCGCACATACAGGAGCAATTGTTACTGCTGAAGAACATCTGCTGCATGGCGGCCTTGGCAGTATAGTTGCACAGGTACTTTCCTGCAACTTGCCTGTCCCGCTGAAATCTCTGGGCATTAATGATGTATACTGCAAATCAGGCAAACCTGAAGAGTTGCTGGAGATACACGGTTTAACATCCGCCAATATTGAGGTTGCGGTAAAAGATGTCATTAGCAGAAAATCTCGCGTATAATTCATAGCGGCATTCCAAAAAGTGGTAATATTAGCCCGGACTTATATTTAGAATGGAAAAGGATCTACGTCTTGCCCTATTAAGTAAAGAGAAGGCTGAGCTCTTCCTGAGCAACCTTGAAAAGCTCCGCAGTGACAACGCCGTAAATGAGATGTCGTATAATGCTCTCAAGGCTGAATATGCGGCGGCTTTACAGTATGCTCTCATAAAAATAGACCATCTAAAGTCAGAGTTTAACAAAACGCTGGCGGGGAAAAACCGCTTACTGGGCGTCTATAAGCAGGAGTCGGCTAACCTGGAGGCAAGATTCAAAGTGGGACAAATTGCGGCCGCCACGTTTTTAAAAACGTCCAAAATTCCTGAAAAAAAGATAACTTTTCTGGAAGACGAGATAGCACATCTCAACTCGCTGATCAATGCCAGGCATTCGGCTGAAGTTACTGTGCCTGAGACAACAGATATCAGGTCATTGTTCGGTTTGCTGCGGGCGCCGGAGCACCCAATAACACCACTACCTATCAGTCACCAGGAACCACCGCCTGCGCCTGCACCTGAGCCTGAGTCGCAGCCTGTAGTTGAGCCCGTGAAGATCCAGGATGCAACCAGCATTTCGAGTTTAATGATATTACCGGACCGGGCTTTTCCCGGCAGCACCATTGGGGTAATTGCTACGATCGTTAATACGGGTTCTGAGCCATTGCTGCACAGGGCTGAGCTTAAAGTAAACGATAGGATAGAAGCTGTCAAAGATGTGAACCTTAACACGGGCCAGAACGAAGAGATTACTTTTATGACAGTCGCTGGTTCGCCGGGCGATTATTACGTATCCGTCGATAATGCGACGGGTATACTTAAAGTCCTGCCACCTTCATAACCATAAAGGCGTTGATATGAAGAGCCGTTTCCTTGCTATATTCACCGCTCTAATAGCAGTTGCAATATTAGTTTCCGTAGCCCTTTTCAGCAACCTGGCAATCTATATATCCATCATTGCCATCGGGCTGGCACTGGCCCTGCAAAAATACGTTGCCAGCTATTTCGGTTATTTCATTATCGTCTTCTCCGGTATGTTGCATGAAGGAGACCGCATTAGGATAGATAGCTACAAGGGAGATGTCAGGCATATAGGCATTTTCTATCTTACCCTTGACGAAGTGGGCGAAGATGAAAAACTGGGTGGAGAACTGACAGGGAAGATCCTGCACGTACCCAATTTGATTGTCCTGGATAAGCCTGTTCTGAATTTTTCCAAAGGCTATGAAAAGAACTGTAAAATGATGCAATGCGACTATATATTTGATGAAATAAGAATTCCAGTATCGTCGGACAGCGATATCACGCGTGCAGTATGGCTATTGGAAGATGTTATAAATAGCGAGGACGAGGTTTATCAGAAGGAGTCGCAGGAAATATTCAAAGAGAATTATCCCACTTTTCTGCGTGAGGCCGAAAGCAACCGCCGCGTTTTAATTCATGTAGACGAAAACCGGATCTGGCTGAAAGGAAAATTTGTTACTCCCTACCGGATAAGAAACGAATTGCGCACTAAGATGTACATGCACTTCATCGAGCATATTGGGAAAGAGTCCAATATCAAACTCGCCTGAGCTCGGTGAAGGGTTAATGCCGAGGGAGAGACTTGAACCCACACTCCAGAAATGATTCCCTACAATAGCATCAATAATCGTAAAACTTTTGAATTAAATACTTCAATTCCAAGCATCTGGCAGGGAGCAGTATTAATCGCAATGGGATAATTGATGCTGCTCCCATCTGTGATATTGAGTATATATCATCAATAAGGTAGAATCACAGGCGTATTTCTGGAGAGATCTGGAATGTATGATAGCTTAACATCAGCAATCGTTTACCCAATATTCATTGTCATTTTAATTTTTGCTTTATTAGGTTTCTTGTCATATAGTGTCCAAATACTCAAATTGGTTTTCAAGCCTATTATTAAAAGCAAATTCGCATTTGGTGCCGCATTTATTTCGTATTGTCGTGTTTTCCTTATATTAGCCCTGCTACTGGACGCATTCCTGATATTTGTATTCGTTTCTACAATTACATCTGCCCCCGATAAAGCAACAGGTACTTTAGTGGGAGTAATAACTTCTAATTGCACGATATCTGAGAATATTACATTTGTCCCTAATTATTCTTTCTCAAAACAGATGTTAGCTGTGATATCCACTGCATTTGTTGCAGCATTAGTTGCAACATTAATTTCAACTTGGTCTTCTTCTGAAGAAAAATCTTATGCTGAATTACGTGATTCTATTTTTCCACTAATAAACGAAAATCTATGCCAAAACAATATTCAAGTTGCCGATGCTATAAAGCGAATGGGCAAAACATACAATCGAAGAACTGAGAAGAGTCATATCAAAGATGTTCTTGGCAGTATGAAAGCGCATATTAATTAGATACTTCATTTTAACTGAAAAGAAAAATGAAAGGTGTTTGGATATTCTTTGGAATTATAGTAGCTCTAAAAGCTTGGCGAATAGATTACAATGAGTTCAGGCCACATAGCTCTTTGGGCGATTTAAGCCCACTGGAATACGTTAATAAAACCGAGAAAATTCTAATTCATGCTGGACTATAAACTGGGGTAGGGTCACCTAAATTGCATTTGAGGGTAGAAATGGAAATGATTAATGCTCTCAGGAGTGAGAACACACATATTCAAAAATGGGGTCAAATAAGTCTTATAGAACTTGATAGTATTCGGAGAAGTCCCATGTCTTCTTGAATTGATGAACCTTGTTAACAAATCATATCTAATTTTGTTAACACTTTTAGGGGGATCAGAAAGGGTTAATGCCGAGGGAGGGACTTGAACCCACACTCCCGTGAGGGAAGCGGATTTTAAGTCCGCCGCGTCTGCCATTCCGCCACCTCGGCACGAAGCTATTTTACCCTGTTTCGGCGCTGAAATATCAAAAAGTCATGACATTTTAACGATAAAACTTTTTTCTACCCCTTCCGGGAGTAATCCATTCAGCAGGGCCATGGCATCTTCCTGCATGCCAAATATTATATGAGAATAAACATCCATTGTAAATACGCTCAGTCAGGCATCCAAGTCTAAACGTGAAGTCGCAGGTCTTAAAAATATCTTAACAATGATTAAGTAAAATTGAATTAAGAAGCAAAACAAAATAAGGGTCGGAAAGATGAAACCTCTTTAATCAATGGAGCATCTACTAAAATGTTGGCAAATGTTTTGTTTAATGGATTACTGCATAAGTCAGTGCAGCAGGTCATGAACTCTGCATTCCCAACTTACAGTCCACTGGATTTATTAAGCAAGTCCGATATGATAGCTGCGGTCATCATAGGCGTTATCGTCCTCAGTGGAGCTGTCTTTGCACTGATGTG
Source organism: Dehalococcoidia bacterium (assembly GCA_050014895.1). Taxonomy (GTDB): domain Bacteria; phylum Chloroflexota; class Dehalococcoidia; order GIF9; family UBA5629; genus JAFGLP01. The sequence goes on along the minus strand of JBEKCL010000012.1, from coordinate 12,865 downwards.
CCGGTACAAATAAAGCCTGAGCACGCTGGTCATTTGATCATTCTATCAGGCAAGAAAGTACTAAACGATAGCTTGTGCCTGTACCAACATGCATTTGGTAGCTACCAACTACTCCTGGGAAACCATAGCGTTGCCGACGACCCTTACCATCCAATTCACGCTGCCCTTGTATCCATACCAGTAGGCAATCGAATAAGGCCAATTTGGCGATAAACTATCTATACCATTATCCCCGCGAACCGTCACATCGGAATGGGTATTTTTCACGTTATCCTCGGCTCCCAAGCGAAATCCCTGGCCCGTAGGGTTCCCCGTATATATATGAATATAAAAATTACTTTCCACATTAACATTCGGTATGTCTATGTCGACCCAGGCACCCGTTGAATCTATATTGGGGCCAAGACGTGTTCGCGAAGGGAATTTATCCCCGGTAAATGGCGCCGTATAGAGGACTTTTGTGTCTTTATCCCAGATTTGCAGGGCAGCATCAGGGATGCGGAATCCCGGAGAGCCGTAAACCAGCCCAAATACCCGTACCTGACTTATGGTAAACGGATCAGAAGGTGACGCAAAGCTGACCAAATATCCCGTAGCGGGTTTCACCAAAGATATACAGTCTTTCGCCTGGCCGTCATCATATTTCAGCTCCGTTTGTTTTGCTACGATCTTTGGTTTAACCGTGAGCGTGGCGGTCTTTTCTCCAATGCTAATTCTATAGGTACCCGACTTATCTTTTGAGATTAGAAAAGTTGCAGTCTGGGTGGTCCCGGGGCCCACGTCAATATCCTTCGTATCGATTCTTTCATCATCAACAGATAGTACGGCGCGGTAAAAGCCTTCGGCACTACCGGTATTTGTGATCTGAGCGCTGATGCTGGCTGTCTCTCCCGCAATAATTTCTGCGGGCTTGATAGCCAGAGAATCTACGGTAAATTGCGCTGAAGGGCTACAAGCTATCGGCATAGCTATTGTTATTACCGCCAGTGATAGCATGGATAGAAAAGCCTTTTTGTTACGCATTCATTATTCCCTTTCAACAACGATATAGATAGGCTCCAGTTTGAGATCGTTCCATCGCCGGCCAGGACAATACCGGCCGTGCCATATTATCTGTGCTTTAACCGGGTAGACATATCGCCGTATATTATACGATATATGACAAATGGGACCACATATCTTTTACACTACTTCCCCTGTTGATAGGCAACGGAAGAAGTAGAGACGCGAAAATATCTGATTCCAGTAAGCTGGCCTGAAGCTGCTGCAGTAATTGGCGACGCCTGATATATATAACATATTTGATATACTTAATTCATTACAATAAACGGGATCTGTACATCCCCTAAACATTTTTAGTTTATTAGCGTTAAAGTATTTTGTTAGATAAAGGCTAGGGTATTAATTGAGAACGCGCATATTTTACTTAAGGAGACGTAATAAAGTACTCAGGTCAGTAGTACTCAGAGTGGCTTTTATATTGATCCTATCGTTGGCGCTGGTAGCTAACCCCGGTTGTGAAACAACTCCAAGTATTTCAACACCTCTTCTGCCTTCAGGTTTTACCGATGCACTGGTGCCCGATGTTAATCTTGATGGATATCTCTATCTTAACCAGTCAAGCCCCATAGTGATCTCATCTGATTTGATAACGGCGACCGGTCCCCAAATAAGCGTTAGGTCAGCACAAATGTTTTTAGGACCAGACACAGATTCCATCGGCGGTTCTGTCAGTTTCCAGAGCCAAGCTGATGCCCAACTGGCCGTGCAACTGATGAAGTCAATTACGGTTCCACTGTGGAGTCTTGCTAATGGTAATGAAATATACGCTGCAAATACTGATTCAGGTGAGTGGACCTCTTCAGTAAAAAATGCGTTCAGCCAGCAGCAAATGGTAAACCCGTCAGCCAAGTTCCCTGATACACGCGAGGACTTTGCATATTTCCCATCTAACCCGCCATCGAAGCCGATTGTAGCTGGTTTTGTGAACACCACTGGCAATCTTGTTGATTCTATTGGTACACGGACCGAATTATCATTAACTGATTATACTTCAGTTTTGAAATCCGCCGGTATCAGCCGTATCAGTTTTGTGGTGTATTGCGCCCAGCCCATCACTATCTCTTCAAAAACACTTTCCGAAGCGTATATCGATTCCTTGCAGGTGAGCGCTTTGGCCATAGGTCGCTCATCGTATCCCAGCATAGCGGTATCGGCATTCTTTGATACGGCAATGGAAAGCGCAGGGTTCACCAAATACACTATTAATAATGTAGATATATTTGAGTACCCTCTGGGAAATACCGAGATAGCTGCCGGGCATAAGGGAAATGTAATATATGTAGCAGCCTCCCCATCTAAAGACCTGGTCGAAAAACTCCTTCTCAGCTGTTTCTAACGAGCACTAGCTCACGTTCAATTAGTGTAACAAATGAATTTTATTTCTATTCATTTTACTTTTCTCTTAGGAACCACCTCTTCTGAAAAATATAACCAGCTAACTGCACGGGCAGAGGTTCATTATTGCTATCTTACAGTTATATGACCACGTAGACATCCCGATGTTTGTTCAGTGGTAACTTGTCAGATAAGCTAAACAGCAGTTTGGGTTTAGAAGCATTCTCTAAACGTAAACGAAGCCACTGGTGCACATTTATCCCCTCTGGCAATCGGTTGATTTATCAGCATGGCGAAGCTGAAAGCTTTGACAGCATTCTTTAATATCTGATAAGATTAGCCAATTTTGGATCGGGAAAATATCCACAAGAAAGGAGAACACAAGATGGGCCGCCGCATCCTAAATATTTGTATTTCCCTGCTGGCCTGCATTTCGTTATTGTTAGTATTTCCAGGTTCTGCACTGGCTATGCCTTTGCAGGCGGCAGTGAACTATAGCGTGGGAACTCATCCCTACATTGTCGCAGTGGGCGATTTCAACGGAGACGGCAAACCTGACCTGGCGGTAGCCAATGTTGGCAGCAACAATGTATTCATATTGCTTGGCAGGGGTGACGGCACCTTCAATACGGCCGTTAACTATAGCGTGGGAGCCGGTCCCGTTGGTGTCGCCGTGGGCGATTTCGGCGGCGACGGCAGACTTGACCTGGCGGTAGCCAACTCTGGTAGCAATACTATATCAATATTGCTTGGCAGGGGTGATGGCACCTTCAATCCGGCGGTGAACTATAGCGTGGGAACTCATCCCTTTGGTGTCGCCGCGGGCGATTTCAACGGCGACGGCAAACCTGACCTGGCGGTAACCAACTCTGTCAACAGCAATGTATCCATTTTGCTTGGCAGGGGTGATGGCACCTTCAGTGCGGCCGTTAACTATACAGTGGGAAATCATCCCATTGGTGTCGCCGTGGGCGATTTCAGCGGCGACAGCAGACTTGACCTAGCGGTAGCCAACTCTGGTAGCAACACTATATCAATATTTCTTGGCAGGGGTGATGGCACCTTCAATCCGGCGGTGAACTATAGCGTGGGAACTCATCCCTACGTTGTCGCAGTGGGCGATTTCAACGGCGACGGCAAACTTGACCTGGCGGTAACCAACTCTGCTGATGGTACTGTATCTATATTGCTTAACAAGGGTGACGGCACGTTCAATGCGGCAGTGAACTATGACTTGGGAAACAACCCCTTGGGTGTCGCCGTTGGCGATTTCAACAAGGACGGCGCTGCTGACCTGGCGGTATCCAACAGTGATGATGCCAATGTATCTATACTGCTCAATACTACTCCCGCCCCCGCTTTAACCGGCGTTAGTCCCAAAGCCGGGATCCAGGGGCAAACGTTAAGCGGTGTGATTATTACGGGCACTAACCTGCTCAGCGCATCGGCGGTCAGTTTCGGCAGCGGCATTACGGTAAATAGTTTCACCGCAAATAGCACAACCCAGATAACTGCCTGCATTACAATTAGTGCTGGTGCCATAGAAGGCAAACGCAACGTATCGGTAACAACTTTAGGAGGCACCGTCAGCCTCAATAACGGTTTTACGGTTAACCAGGCGCAAATTGTCACCACCCCACGTGGCTCATCCATGCCCGGCATTGCAGCGCCGCCGCAGAGCCCGGTCTCTCTGCCCACTGTCTCCGTCAGGAGCGCCTCGCTCTCGGCCACGAAGGTCGCCCCCGGTACACCGATAACCGTGACGGCAGACGTAGCTAATACCGGCACGGTCAACGGGTCAAGCAGCATCAAGGTCTACGTGAACGGCGAGTTGGAGAACAGCCAGGGCATCACGGTCAACAGCGGCAGCAGCACCCCCGTTACCTTCACCGTCAGCCGCAACGAGCCAGGCACTTACAGCGTCTACGTCGGTGGGGCACAGGCAGGCAGCTTCACCGTAGACCAGTTCGCGGATCCCAACATCATCCTGTATGTAAGCTGTGCGCTGCTGGTCTTTGCCTTCGTGATAGGCACCCTCTTCATACTGAGAAGACGGCAACCGGGACATTAAAGTCCTGAGATAATTTGAAATATGAGGCCGGGGCAGTACTGCCCCGGCCTTTGTTATACCTACCATTGACAAGGCATGCCCCTCATCCTCGACGTAAATATACTTACAACGTAAGAGCAACGACTGTGTCGCCACGACCTTAATTAAATTCCTCTGCTAAATTGACAAAAGACATGACCCGTCATATCTTTAGAAAATATGCAAGATTGCTGCTGATGATTGGTTAACCCTTGATATTGAAAAAATATAGAGGATAAAATGATTATAAAAGAAAACGAAGTAGAGCAATTTGATTTTGATGGACTAAAAATTGCAGATTATACTGCAAAACTAGATGAGAATTCCTCGTTTGCAACAATTTCTGTTCTTCCGCAAATCAGTCACAAATTATCCTGGTCAAAAAGATCAAATAAATATTACTACATAATTACAGGAGAAATTAATTTCATCGTAAACGATAAAGAATATGTTTTATCAGATGGTGATTTATGTGTAATAAAAAAAGGTGAAAAATTCAAATATAAAAACAATTCCAGAGAAATTGTAAAAATGATTTTAGTTCATACGCCAAATTTTAAATTAGATCAAGAAATATTTGGGGATTATATACTTGACACTGATTAGCTTTCATGTTATACTATCCCTGTAATGAAGAATTTGAATCTGATTTCGGCTTTTTATCCTTACCAATTTCGTCAATTATTTCCCTCAATTTTTTGTGTAATTTCGGGTGAAATACAGCCTTCGCTATTTCCTCGGTTGTCATATCTTTAGGGTGTTTCTTACTTTTAGGCATAGGAGTTCTCCAATGAAAAAGATTGCGAAAAAACAAGTGAAAAAAGACATCGACATGATGCGGTTGATGGATAAGTACAGCAACGAGGACGCTTGCCGTGAATATCTGACAAAGCTACGCTGGCATGACGAGATAACTTGCCCTCACTGTGGAAGCAGGGCAATTCGTAACTCCTATACACGGCATATTTACGACTGTGCTTCATGCCGTTATCAATTCTCCGTAACTTCTGGAACTATATTCCATGACAGCCATTTGGCACTCCCAAAGTGGTTTGTAGCTATTTACTTGATGGTCGAATCCAAGAAGGGAATCTCCGCGAACCAAATGAGCCGCACTCTTAATGTATCCTATAAGACAGCCTGGTATCTCTGCCATAGGATTCGCAATGCTATGATGGAGCAAAACCCCGAATTGCTTAACAATGTTGTAGAGGTCGATGAGACTTTTGTAGGTGGCAAGCGTGAGCATGTTGGGCATGGTTACAAAGGTAACAAAGTTATCGCAGTTGGAGCCGTCGAGCGCAATGGGGAGACTAGGCTTCAAAAGATCAGTAACCGTGATAAGGAAACGCTCCGCAACTTTATTAAGGAACATGTAGCAAATGATACAAAAGCTATTTATACCGATGATTTTCCGGCTTACAAAGGCATAGAGGATGCTGATACAAAGCATGAGACTGTCAACCACAGTGCTGATGAATGGGTACGTGGCGATGTAAACACGAACTCTATCGAGAACGTGTTCAGCCTCTTTAAGAGGTCTGTCATGGGTTCCTATCACAAAGTCTCTGCTAAACATCTTGACGCTTACCTTGACGAACTCGAATGGAGATTTAACAATCGCGAAAATCCATATTTATTTCGAGATACACTCCTAAAACTTATCAATTCTGATAACCTCAAATACAAGAAACTTGTCAATTGTCCTTCCGTTTCGCATTGAGGTTTGTTATCCGTATATTTGAATTTTCTGTTGCCTCAGCCACGGTACGCACATTATGCATTCTCAGATTGTTACCAGTGATATATGCGTCACCCCCCGTCTTAATCCCTGTGCCAACATTCGTGAATGAGCAATCCTCGATTAGTGCATCAGGTATTCTATCTCCCACATGTTCGTTATCTTGATTTGTCTCCCGAAGGTAAGAAAATGATGTCGGGAATATGCGCCTAGACTCATTAGACTTGCAATCTGGGCAAATAAGCATATAGTCCATTTCAGTAATCATACGTTTCTTTTCAAACGTACTGTTACACCGCAGACATTTGTACTCATAAATCGGCATTGTCTTTTGTTTCTGTATTTGGCCTCTTTGCCTTTAAGCCATCAATTCCTATTTCACCGTGATCGTCCACAAAGCCAATCTTACCGTAACCTTCCAAATCAGCATCTGACACTGAGATTTTGCCATGATCTCTTGATACAAATGCAGCATTTTCTCCATTATTACTAACTGTTCTTGAATTAGGATAATCTTGAATATAAAAACCTAATTGTTTCCAATGCTGAATAATATCCAATATGTTTTTGGCTATACACTCTGCATTGCCATCTATTTCATCCTTAAATCCCTTAAGACTACGAATCTCCAAGCATGTGTCCAAGAGGGATATTCCCCTAAGCAAAAGAGGCTTCAAATCAGCTATCTTCTCAGAGTATGTTTTGTTCTGTACTCCAAGGTTTTTATATTGTAATCTATCTCTTAGATTCGCATAATCAGTTTTTGCATTGAAAATCACAGTACCTACGCCCTTCTCTGGACGGGTATCGGGTATCTCAATCTCCGCACTTAATTTACTTAATGCTTGTGCTGACTTTCTCGCTTCAGTGAGATACCACAATAGTTCATCAGGTTCATCGACTTGCAACTTGGAATCTGGTGATTTAAGTATTGCAGACTTTATTTTTGTAGGTATTGAAAAAGGTGAAGATTTCCATTCCTTGCCATCTGCTACCATTGTGATAATTCCTTGGGTTCGTGGCTCGCCACGAGCATTTTTACGTAGTTCTTTTATGTACCAAAGAGCTGCAAAATAGCTGCCCTCACCTGCCTTGTTCTTAATATCAAATATCACATCATGAGTTTCAGCACATTCTAAATAGTGAGGCATTTCAACATTATTAACCCTACCCTCTAGTACTCCTTCTCCATAATCAAGCGAAATTTTTGCCCACTGCATTTTATGATTAGGAATTAGCGTAATGCTTGTAGTAATCGCTATTACTTCATCTTTGGGATCAACAAGGCTAATCAACCCTGGAGATGAAATTACATCAGTTTCACCAACTTCTATTTCTAGTTTTGCTTCTGTATGTATAGCTAATACTTTAACTCCATATCCTATATTTGCTGCGGGTACGTCAATACTTACTCCGCTTTTGTCTAATTTAAACTCTTTAGATTTCCAGTCTCTATCTAAAGCAAAAATGGACAAGTAGTATCTGTCCTCATTTTTCAGAGGATGGCTAAGTATAGTATCTTCGACTGATTCAAACGTGCTGACATGGGCCTGCTTAGTATTATCCAACTTAAACGGTTGCTCAGTTGATTTCAGTTTTGTACTTTGTATGTGTAGATTTATCCTTGCAATATCAAAGGGTGGCTGTGATGTCTTTAGTACATATGCAATTTCAAATTTGTATTTATTACCTTGATTTGTAATCTTTGATTTGGATTCACTGTCATGGATATCTATCTCTAGTTTCTTTCCAAATATGAGCCTAAATAACCAGATGCCTCCAGCTATAACACAAACCACGGCAGCCCCTATAGAAAGTACTAGTAGGACATTGAGATACCAAGGAGGATTTTGGGGATTGCTTGCAGATATAGTTGCGTAGGCAATGAATAAGGTCACACTGCCTCCCGCAAAATAGATGCATACTTTGCCCACGTCGATATTTTACCATTTTTGCAATCAGTGTCAAGTATATAATCCCCAAATATTTGAATGATAAATAAAATATTCCCGTTGATACCGAATCCCCGGTCAGCACACTCCAAACTAGCTCAAGCTTAAGGTTTTTAACGCCAATAGGGCAGTGATATACACTGTATCTGCTTGACTGTTTTACTCATACCTGAGTGATTCAATTGGGTCAAGACGGGCAGCGCGAAGGGCGGGGTATGTGCCGGAAATCAGCCCGGTGCCGATCGATACTCCAAGCGCGATAAGAGCAATGTTCATTGACACTTCCGGGATAATCTGAGTGCGTCCTAACGTCACCTCGCCCATGGCTTTTGCGCAACCCATAGCCAGCCCGAGGCCGATCAGTCCGCCTGTCAGGCTGAGAACGGCGGCCTCGACCAGGAACTGAAGAAGGATATCACGCCGACGTGCGCCAACGGCTTTGCGTATACCAATCTCCCGCGTCCGCTCAGTCACCGAGACCAGCATGATATTCATGATGCCAATGCCGCCTACGAGAAGAGATATGGCGCCTATGGCCGCCATGAATATGGAAAAAGCCGCCAAAGTTGACTGCATGCTATTAAGTACCTCTCGCATGTCCAATATGCTGAAGTCATCGGGCGCCCCAGGCTGAATGAAATGCCTGACTCTCAGTATGGCTGTCACTTCGTTAAGGGCCGCATCCACATGGTCCGGGTCAGTTGCCTTAATGGCGATTGTCTGGACGCGGTCACCCCCAGTCAACTTGGCTTGCATCGTGGACAGCGGCATCAGCACATAGCTGTCACCCGAGAAACCGCCGAACTTCTGCAGCGTACCGATCACCCGGAACCTTAATCCGTGTATACGTATGATCTGATCTATGGGAGAGTCTGATCCAAACACGTCGATGGCTGCCTGGTAACCGAGTACTACCACGTCGGCCCTGTCTTTCACATCCTGGTCGTTAATAAACCTGCCTGCGTCAACCTGATAATTCCTTATCTGTGTTACGATAGGCAGGAGACCGATGATCTGTTCGGCAGCGTCATTATTGCCGTACACAACGTCAACGTTGTTCCTGGTGCGTGTAGGAGAGACAACACCTACTGACGGCGCGAGTTCCTTATTCTGAAGAGCTGCAACGTCCTCGTTGGTCAGATTTCGCACCCCGGCAACCACAGTTTTGGATGGCACGCTGGAGATGTACATTGCGCTGGCGCCCATATTGTTGAAGGTCTGAGTCATACCGGTCTGAAAGCCTTGCCCTAGAGCAATCAACAGAACAACAGTACAGACGCCGATGACCATCCCCAACATAGTCAGCGATGACCTCATCTTGTTGGCAAGCACTGATTGCCAGGCTGTATTAAGGCTTTCCAAAATGCTCATTTGTTTCTATCCTATGACTATCCATTGTCCCGATAGGACACATTAGCAAATCGATCTGAAGATCGATAATCTGTATGCTTTAAATGGGCAGCCTATGGTACGTTGATATATCATTATATTATAGGACAAAAATGAAAAGCGGTGCTGTTTTTGTTTATTTAGCTGTAGGTTGTATATTTCTTGGGATATTGATGACCTATGTCACCATTTTCATATGCGCATACTACGGAATAGATGTTTCAAAAAACCTCTGGATAATGGCTATTCCTTTAGTGGTGGCAGTTGCTCTGAACATCTTTTTTATTGAATTGCATGACAGGCTACGGAAAAAATAGGGTCGCGACAATATCTGATTCTAGTAATCTGCTATGAATCTGCGTGTAGTGAACCGGCTGATAGTGCCGCAATAGCGATCGCTCTATTACTTAGTGAAAGGTTAGACTGCCCAGGCAGAAAGAATGTAGATGGTGTACATACTGCCAACAGGAATTTTTACTTCATTTCAATCTCACGTTCAGTTATTGTGATTATATTCTGCTCGGGCAGAGGTTCTCTAAAACCTTGACTTTATTGATTTATTCTGGCTTAACATACATCCCGATGTTTATTCAGTGGTAACTCAATACTAATTATTTTTATTCCAGCTCTCATCCATTTGGAATTGCTCGGTCAACTGTCGTTTTCTGTCATTAGGTAGCCAGGAAGCATCAATAGCACTGAGAATCAAACTACGTATTTCATCACGGGAGAAGCCTAGCCGCTTTTCTAATAATCGGTATTCTTCAGCTAGAGAGTTGCCGAACATTTTCGGATCATCTGTGTTTATAGTAACTACCAACCCCTCTTTAAAAAACCTCCTCACTGGATGTAAATCCATAGATCTCACTACCCCTGTTCTTATATTAGAAAGAGGACAGACCTCCAGGGGAATTTTTCTCTTTGCCAGATATTTTAACAGGCTCTCATCTTCGATTGCCCGAGTTCCATGCCCGATTCTCTCCACTTTCAGACTGCGAATTGCACCCCAGATGCTTTCTGGCCCTGCTGCTTCCCCTGCGTGAGCGCTGGTGTGAAAACCATATTGCCGCGCTTTTTCATATATATCAGTGAATGGCTCTGGTGGATAGTTCTGTTCCGAACCCCCAATCGTGATACCAATTACTCCTAGCTCTTTAACTTCGTTGATCTCTGCAAGGTTATTAGCCGCATTTTCAGGGCCGCGGTCACGGACCAGATCGCTGATGAGTCCGATTTCGATTTGGGGTACATGGGAAATACCAGTTCGGATAGCTTCGGTTAGCTTTTGGGTTCCCAGACCTTGCCCGGAGAAATCCGATGGCGAATAGAATACCTCAGCGTAGCGAATATTTTGTCGGACCAGATCGCCTGCCACCGCCTCAGCAATAAGGGAGAAATCCTCGTATTCACGTAAGAACTGGTTCTTCCAGATCCAGGTGCTAATAAAATGAGGAAAGTCACGGTATTGGAACTTTCGTTTGAGAGACTGTAAGTTGGGAACTGATGATTCTCCACCATATTTATTAATCAACAACCATAATGCATCATGCGGTATAGCTCCTTCAAGATGCAAATGTAACTCAACTTTGGGGACTCGTTCAAACCAATTTGACGTTAATGCGCGGCTCATGGTGTTATTTCTCAATGCATATTATATGTTTCTTATTAATAGATTACGATATTTAAGCTGACTTATTTGTGAGATAACACTGAATTGATATTATATTAACGGCCTCTTTACTAGATGGATGCTTACAAGTATAAATAATTAGACATGCTGTCATTTATCCGTCGTCGACCAGCGTTAGACTGAGATATGGAATAGAATTGTATCATAGTAAGCATGGACGGATAGACATCCCGATGTTCGTTGAGTAGTGATGTAGCTGCTAAGAACCGCCTGGGGAATGTGACGACTCGGTCTGATACTCAGATGGCCCACTAAAATGACCGAGATGCCGGTTAGCACACTTCAAACTAGATCAAGCTTAAGGTTTTTGACGCCAATAGGGAAGTGACATACACTGTAATTATTTGAGGCGGGGAGGCAAGATGGAATACGTATCTCGATTCACAATTCTGGTGTTTATGCTTATCCTGGTTGCTGCTTGCTCGTTACCCGCCTGCGCTCCACTGCAGGTGCCCGCGTTGCAACAAAAGACCACTGAGCGACGATCGCCGTCCACGACTTCGCCTGTGGCGCCAAATCAACTTCCTCTCGCACGCGATAAGATCAAGCACATTATCATTATCATGCAGGAGAATCGCTCGCTCGATGAGTACTTTGGTACTTATCCCGGCGTGGACGGCATTCCAATGCAGAACGGCGTACCGACCGTTTGCGTAATGGACCCTGAGACAGGCGAATGTGTAAAGCCGTACCACAACCCTAAAGATGTCAACGCGGGCGGGCCACATGCGGCAGCTTCCGCAGCCGCTGACATTGATGGAGGCAAAATGGACGGATTCATCCGTACTTTCCGCAATTCTCAGAAAGCCTGCAAGAATCCGGATGCTCCAGGCTGCGCCAGAGGTGAAACGCCCGACGTAATGGGTTGGCACGACGCCCGCGAGATTCCGAACTACTGGGCATACGCTGAGAACTTCGTCTTGCAAGACCGAATGTTTGAGCCAAATGCGTCGTGGAGCTTGCCTGCTCACCTGTTCATGGTCTCGGCCTGGTCAGCGCGGTGCTCGAGACCCGGCGACCCGGAGAGCTGCGTGAATGCCCTGGATGGTCCAAGCGGGCTCAACACTTCGAAAAATGATTATGCATGGACAGACCTGACGTATCTGCTGTACAAGGCAGACATCCCGTGGGCCTACTACCTTAGCGAAGGCGATGAGCCGGACTGCGAAGACGACGCCATGTTCTGCCAGCCAAACAAGCAAAGTAGGGAAGTCCCGGGAATCTGGAATCCACTCCCGGGTTTTGATACTGTCAAACAGGACAATCAACTGGCAAACGTTCAGATAGTTGACAAGTACTTTACCGCAGCCCGGAGCGGAACGCTGCCGGCGGTCTCCTGGATTGTGCCGGAAAACAGCGTCAGTGAGCACCCTCCTGCCAAGATCAGCGATGGTCAGTCATATGTCACCACCCTGATTAATGCGGCGATGCGAGGTCCCGATTGGAATAGCACCGCTATCTTCCTTTCCTGGGACGACTGGGGAGGGTTTTACGACCACATTGTTCCGCCGAAGGTTGATGAAAACGGCTACGGCCTGCGCGTCCCGGGTCTGGTCATAAGTCCGTACGCAAAGAAGGGATACATTGATCATCAGACGCTTTCGTTC
>JBEKCL010000011.1:0-31639 GCA_050014895.1 Dehalococcoidia bacterium | reverse complement strand
GCTATGTGCTGCGACATTAAAATAGCCTCGGATAATGCTGTGTTTGGCCTGCCCGAGGTAGCTTTGGGCATCATTCCGGCGGCGGGCGCCACGCAGACCGTGCCACGTGCCATCGGCCCGGGCCGTACGCTCGATATGTTCCTGACCGGCCGCCGCATCGCGGCCACTGAAGCGCTCGAAATGAAGCTGGTCAACCGGGTCGTGCCCCGCTCTGATTTGCTGCCTCAAGCGGAAGCGCTGGCCGAGAAAATAGCTTCTTTTAATCAACGTGCTGTGCAGACTCTTAAGCAGGCAGTCTCCAGAGGACTCGACCTACCCTTGGCTGAGGGTCTGAAGCTGGAGAAGAGGTTAAATCAATATTTCAGTTAAACAGGTAGTAAATTATAAAGTCATCGGAGGCACCGTCATGAAGCAATTGGTACTTACACCGGCTGCAGGGAAGCGTCTAATCGGCAAGGCGCTATCTGTCCATCCTGAAATAAAGCAGGTATTAAAGAAGGGTACACTGGTAATAGTAGCCGGCACCACAAATGCCTATATAGTGGAAGAAGTACTTAAAAATATCGTCGGAAAAGTCGGTTTCAAACGCAGCAGGTTCTTTAGGGGTATCACATTACCTCCTACGTATGTAACTTCAGATACCGGACGGCTTCCGGATGAGACAAAATTCCCCGGCGATGTGGTTATTCAGGACGGTATCTGGTTAAAAGGCAAAACGATCTTCGATGTTCTCAGCGGTTTGAAAGAAGGCGATATTATTCTTAAAGGAGCTAATGCTCTAGATTTAGAGCGTAAGCGTGCTGCTGTCCTTATCGGGCACCCGCAGGGTGGAACAAGTATCGCCGCTATACAGGCTATGATCGGACGAAGAGTACGGCTGATCGTGCCAATCGGATTGGAAAAGCGTATCTCTGGAGATATTGATGCTCTTGCAGCCAGATTAAATTCCCCGGGCGTAAAAGGTCATCGGCTTTTACCTATTCCTGGAGAGGTATTTACAGAGCTTGATGCTATTTCCCTTTTAACAGGTACACAAGCGGAATTAATTGCAGGAGGTGGTGTATGCGGAGCCGAGGGGAGTGTATGGCTTGCCATACACGGAACAGTGGAAAATGAAAAGGCCGCAGAGAAAATTCTGCACTCGATTGCTAACGAACCGATGTTCAGCTTATAGAACAAGCATCGCCTGGCTTTTCACATCAATTCAAACATTATCGCCGGTTTTCTGCGTTCCACCAGTTGCTCAGCATTGTATGCGATGCGCAGCAACAAGTTTTCCTCCCACCATCGCCCCATGGCCTGCATGCCTATAGGCAGCCCAAGGCTGTTGTATCCGGCGGGGAAGCTGATAGCAGGCAAGCCCGCCAGGTTGCCGGGGAAGGCGAAGCGCATCACTTCGGTAGTGCTGGAGAGGTCTGACCAGCCTCCTGCCGCGTCCTTCAAGGAAACCTCCGGCGCGGCGATACCGGTTGCCGGCGTGATAATAGCATCGACTTCCTTGTAAATGTCTTTGAAATCATTCATCACCCGCGTCCGTAGCCGCTGCGCCTTTAAATAGTCCGAGGCAGTGAATTCACGCCCCAACGCCAGGCTGACGCGCACTTCAGCGCCGAAGTCACGCATGTTGGCAGGATAGTTATTCATGGAAGCGGCCATCTCACCAAGTATGCTGATCACATGAGCAATCCGCATCGTATCAAGACCAGGTATAGTAATCTCCTTAATCTGCGCTCCCGCGCCTGCCAGCTTCTCAAGCAGTTCCCGGCAGACCTTAACTACATCCGGCGATGCGTGTTCAAACCAGGGCTTGTAGACTCCCAGGGTTATGCCCTTGAGGTCTGTTTTGTTCCATCCGTCCAACGTTGCCGCGGGCTGATGCAAAGAATTCGGTTCATTAATGTCGGGGCCTGCCATGCAGGCATAAGATATAGCCGCATCCTCAACTGTTGCCGCCAGTGGCCCGACGTGTGCAACGCTCCAGCAGAGCGGGGCCGCGCCGAACTCGCTCAAACGTCCAAAGGTCGGTTTGAGGCCAACGATCCCGCACAGAGCAGCAGGGACACGAATCGATCCGCCTCCGTCAGCGCCGACAGCGAATGGACATATACCGGCCGAAACAGCCGTAGCCGGGCCGCTGGAACTGCCTCCTGTGTCATACTTGGGATTAAAGGGATTGCGGGTCGAACCGAAGTTCACATTGAGCCCGTCCGGATTAATGCCAATCTCATGCATATTGGCCTTGCCAAGTAATAAAGCACCCGCGGCACGCAACCGCGCGACTACTGTGGCATCCTGTTTCGCCGGTGCTTTTCCCAGAAAGCGTGTACCTACCGTTGTGGGGTAAGGCACCATGTCCACCTCGTCCTTGACTGCTACCGGCACACCGTCCAGTACACTCAGAGGTTTCTTATTCTTCCAGCGTTCAGCCGATGCCTGAGCCTGGTGCATAACATCGCCTTCGTTCACAGCGATGAAGGGGCGCAGTTTCAAGTCACCGCTATCAGCCTGTTTGATCGCATCCAACGCGCGCTTTGCCACCTCTTCCGGGCTGGTTTTTCCATCGTTGTATGCTCTGGCATAGTCCCGTGTCGTCTTATATGGTACTGATGCCCCTCTACCTGCCTCTATTCTATCCAGCTCCTTAAGATCGGGTTTTTCTACAGGGTTTGCCGGTTTATCCACGAACAAAATGGGAAACACGGTTGGGGACTCTTCCGGCGCCAGAGAGCGAAACACATCTATTCCTCCCGTCTTCAACATCGAGGGCATCAGCGCCGCCTTCAATAATGAATTCTCCACTGCATTAGCAGCGAAAGATAATTGTCCACCGGTCAACCTGGGCAATTTGATTGATTTCAGATCGTAGTTCGCTGTTTCGCTCATACCAACCTCCCTTAAAATAGCTCTATTTCAGCGCAAGTATATACAGTCAACCCGCGCAGCGCAAGAGGCGTACACGCACCTGCCAGCCGCTGCACTTCCGAGCAAAAACGTCACACCCGCTTATCTCTTAATTTTATCAACGATAGCCCAGCCTGCCGGCAATGCAGCCGTAGCCATGGCCATCTTGATCAGGTCACCGATTATAAAGGGATAGAGCCCGCTCTGCAGCAATTTATCGGCCGGAACAAATGCCGCAAGCCATGTCAGGCCGCAAGCGTAAAGAACTACCTCGCCAAGCAGCATAGCCGGAAAAATCTTATACAGCTTCCTGCTCCACCCTTTTTCCATCAGCCATCCAATGACAAATGCCTCGGCAATAAAGCCGTACAGGTATCCGGCAGTCGGCCCGATAAGCCTGGCAATACCCACAGTTCCACCCAGGGCAAACCAGAATGGTAAACCGGTCGCGCCAATAAGCAGATAGCTTAATTGACTTAAAGCTCCCCGCCTGCTTCCCAGAACGGCGCCCGCTACTATAGCCCCGAAGGTCTGGCCGGTTATTGGGACAATGCCTATCCAAAAACTCACCTGGGCGCATAAAGCTGTAATACATGCAAAGCTGACTATAAGTGCTACTTCCCTCAGAATGCCGCTGCCGGGGATAACAGCATCTATTAAAGTGACAGTCCGTGTATTAATTCGATTCATGTGCTTCTCCATTTGATAGATGAAATATCATATCAGTATTCCAACCAAAAATAAAATGGTGACCATACGGCGTACAAGGTATTTTGACAAAGCGGCAGGGAACGTTTATGATTAGTTCATATTAACTAACTAATTGCAATATGAATAAGACACCCAAACACAACTTATCGGAGATGATAGATTTACTCTCACACCAGTTCGCTCAACTGGAGACGATGGCTGAGAAGGGTGTATTTACAGACCTTACGATGAAACAGGTATTTTATATTGAAACTTTAGGCCAAATGGATAGGCCGACCTCCACTGAGCTAGCCGTGAAATTGGGCCTGAGTAAGCCGTCGGTTACGGCAATTGTCGGTAAGCTCACTGCAAGGGGATATGTCCGCACCGTACCTGATAAGGAAGATAAACGCTCGTCTCGTATCTTACTGACGCGTAGCGGAGATGAAATCAACAGGATCCATCAAAAGATGCATAATGAATTTGCAAAACATCTCATTACCGTGCTGAATGAGAAAGAACAGCATGCGCTGGGCAATCTCCTCGGCAAAATAATCGATTCGCTATTATAAAATTTTTTACCCGGTTTATATTTAGTTTTTATGAACTAACTATTTAAATTGATATAGGGAGGTCAATAATGTCAAAAAATACTGGTTTACCTCGCAATCCCAGGTATAACTATCATTTTAAATTCCGTATATTCGAATTCTTCTTTCAGTGGATAACAGGAGCGCAAACGAGCGGATGCGCTGAAGGGGGTGAATGTTTCTATACAGCGTCCATGATAAAGGATGGTGACGGTGAAAGCTGGTACAACGCTTTTACCGGGATGGGCAGCCGGGCTGAAAAACGCGCTGAAATATCATCAGCCGGGGGGCATCCTGTCAGCGCTCGTGAATCATATTTGCGTGCTTACGCTTACTACCGGGCCTCCATAGCATTTCTGGATCCTTTTACCGACCCCAGGCATCTGGAACTTTATCACAAGGCCGTAGAGTGTTTCCAAAAAGCCGCGGCGATGTTCGGTCCGCCCATCTTGCCTTTAAAGATTCCTTTTGAAGGACGGACACTGCCGGGCTACCTCATCAGACCGGCTAATGACGATATCAAGCGGAAAACATTGTTAATGATAGGCGGCGCAGATACTTTTGTAGAAGACCTATACGGCTACGTCGGCCCCGCTGCCGTTAAGCGCAATTACAACCTCGTTATTGTTGATCTGCCGGGACAGGGTGAACTGCCTTCCAAGGGTCTGACTATGAGACCGGATTCCGAGGTACCGGTCAAGACTGTTGTAGACTTCATCCTGCAGCTTCCCGGTGTGGACCAGGATAAGGTGGTCATGTATGGGCTGAGCTTTGGAGGATATCTTGCGCCAAAGGCAGCGACTTTAGAAAAACGCATAAAGGCACTTGCTGTATGCAGTACCCTTATGGATGCCTCACGGCTCTGGCCTGACGGGTATGGAAAATTAGACCGTTCCCTTGCTTTTAAAATGCTGCGTGTATTCCTGGGACGACGGTTTCAATCTATGATGGGCGTATTACATACCTATTACTGGCGTTGGGGCGTACGGGATTCAGCCGGCCTGGTTCGTGAATGCGGTTTATGTAAATTCGATCCATCGCTTATAACGTGTCCGTTCCTCAACCTTGTGGCACAGCAGGAATATGATATGTTCCCGGCCGCACAGGAATGGGCCAAAGCCTGCCTGGAGAAAATATCGAATCCGGAGAATAAATTAGTTATTGCGCCGACCAACGAAGGAGCAGACAGCCACGGTATCGGCACTAACCTTAGCCTGATGGCGCAAATTGTCTTTGACTGGTTCGATGAGGTGCTCGATAAATAATTAGTCCGGACCGGTTTTATAATGTGGAATGGCTGATATATTTAATCGCTAAATCCATGCCACGTGCATATCTCCGCAAGCGGCACACGTTCGGTGCGGAATTTATTTACCTTCGCTTCCTTATCCGGGTAACCGATAGCCATGGCAATTACGATCTGTTTGGATTCAGGGATATTCAGCTTCTTCCTGACGGTATCCGGATAACTGACCCCTGCTGCCAGCATTATTGAACCAAGCCCATAGTTCAACGCCGCCAGGCTTATGGTCTGCGCCACCAACCCGCTGTTGAAGATGGCCCAATTGCTGACGCCCTTCTCAGTGTAAATATAGATGGCATTAGGGGCATCGAAGAAGCGGTACATGCTCACGAACCAGTTCAATTGCGCCTCCATGTCATCCCTCTTGATACCAAGAAGGTCATATAACATGTGCCCGTTGCGGCTGCGCCTCTCCTTGTATTGTCCCGTCCACTCAGGATATGGTATGTCCGCATTGCGGTCATCCTGTGCAAATGCTCTTGCTGCCAGGGTCTCTTTAAGATCCTTCATAACATCGCCACCTACCACAGCAAATTCCCAGGTCTGGGTATTAGCCCAGGAAGGGGACCGCTGTGAGACGGTCAACAATTCTTCCAGCACCTTACGCGGCACAGGGTCCGGCTTAAATGCTCTCACGCTATATCTCGACTTAATAGCCTCAATTAAATCCATAACTCACCTTCCTTATAATGCAACCCGAATTCTATTTGAGCGCTTATCTCAAGTCAACATATAATTGACTACAATCCAGCAAGATAATAAACTTGCAATGACACTCGAAGCACATAATAAGACGTGGAGGAAGAAAATGGCTGATGTAATTAAACTTCCTGCGGCCAAATCAAAAGGCAAGCTTAGCCTGGAAGAGGCGATCCAGGCACGGAGGTCTATCCGGACTTATGCAAATGCACCATTGAAGCTTCAGGATGTATCCCAACTTCTATGGGCGGCCCAAGGCATCACCGGTCCCAACGGGCTCCGCACCGCACCATCGCCAATTGCGGTTTACCTGGTGCAGGTTTACCTGGTTGCAGGAAATGTAGAAGGCCTTAAACCGGGAGTCTATAGCTACAAACCCCAGGGCCACAGCCTTGAGCAGTCCAGGGAAGGCGACCTGCGTCAGCAACTAGGCGGACTGGGGCAGGAAGTGTTCAGCAGTGGCGCCGCATTACTGGTGATAGCGTCGCTGGACGAGAAAGCCAGCAAGACTTTTGGCAGCTACGCTGTTAGAGCATCTAGCCTAGAAATCGGCCACGTTGCTCAGAATATTGCTCTGCAGGGCACTGTCCTGGACTTAGGGTTGGTGACAGCTACCGGTTTTGACGGCGATAAAGCACGCTCCCTGCTGGGATTACCGCCAAACGAAACACCCGTGTACCTGATCCCTGTCGGAAAGAAGGCATAAGCGTTCTATGCCCCCCAAATATCCCATTGACAGCAAGCTCAGGGAATGGACGGCCGGTAAAAGCGGGCGGGAGGCGATGATCGCAATATACTACAAAATACGTGATATACCCTACGGCATTTTACCTGAGCTCAACGATTCAGCTAACTACCTGCGGATACTCGAAACGAATATGGGCTCATGTACGCCTAAACACCTCCTTATGTGCAACATGTACCAGCGGCTCGGATTCAATGTGCTCTACGCCGTCTATCCTTACCGCTGGGCTGAATTTGAGGAGCTTTACCCGAAGGAGCTTTGGAAACTGGCACTGAAGATGGCCCCGGCCAGTCACCTGGCCTGCAAGGTTGAAATCAACGGCCGTTATGTGTTGGTGGACGCCACCGTTGACCCACCACTTGGCCGTATCGGCCTGCCCGTGAACGAAAGCTGGGATGGAGAATCAGATACCTTATTACCCGTCCTGCCAACAGGAGAAGAGGAATTATATTACCCTTCAGAAGCCGATTTGATGCCGCCGCCTGATTTGGACGATAACACCCGATCGTTTTATCAAGGGATGAATACGTATTTTCAGGAAATCCGGGATGGAAGATATTAAGGCTGACCTCGTGCTATGCAACGCCAGGGCGGTCACGCTTAACCCGCGTCACCCTGACGCCTTAACTATCTACATTCAAGGCGATCGTATACTGAAAGTCAGCAACCTGGACTTTGACCGCAGCCTGACATCGCGAAGGACCCTTGTGATCGATTGCGCTGGTAAGACCGTCATCCCGGGT
The DNA here is from genome assembly GCA_050014895.1 of Dehalococcoidia bacterium. GTDB lineage: Bacteria > Chloroflexota > Dehalococcoidia > GIF9 > UBA5629 > JAFGLP01. The sequence goes on along the minus strand of JBEKCL010000011.1, from coordinate 23,968 downwards.
TTCCATGACGCCCACTGCCATATAGTGGGCTACGCCGAAAGTCTGGTTAACGTTGACGTCAGCCCCTCCTCTGTACGTTCCATTGAGGATATAGTCCAGAAAATTAAACGGACCGCATCTATCGCTCCTGCCGGCAGCTGGATCCGCTGTACAGGCTACAATGAGTTTTACCTGTCAGAGAAAAGGCACCCAACCAGGCACGACCTCGACCGGGCCACCACAGCCTACCCAGTTAAGCTGACGCATCGCAGCGGACACGCTCACGTTCTTAATACACGTGCTATGGCCATCGCCGATATTACCAACGAGTCAGAGGAACCGACGGGAGGCATGATCGACAGGGACCTGGAGACGGGAGAACCCAATGGTTTGCTTTTTGGCATGGGCAGATACCTTGCAAACGTGGTACCCCCTTTAAATAACGATGAGCTTGATACAGCTATTAAATATGCCGGCAAGGCATTGTTAAGCCTGGGAGTTACATCTGTTCAGGATGCTTCTCCGGGAAATGATCTAAACCGCTGGAGGCAATTCCTTCACTGGAAGAATAGAGGGTTGTTCGCCCCCAGGACAACGCTCATGTTCGGCCCGGAACAGGTTGAAATACTGCCGCTTCACGATAGTCGAAACGGCCTGCGTAGCGGCGCAGTCAAGATCGTTCTGGATGAGGTACGTGGTAGCCTCAACCCGCCACAGGCCGAGCTAAATAAAATGATAGCTGAGGTCCATAGCAGGCATTTGCAGGTGGCGATACACGCAGTAGAAGAGACTACCATAGATGCGGCTATAGACGCACTGACCTTCGCTCTTAGAAAATACCCTCTACATGGCCACCGTCACAGGATCGAGCACTGCTCAATATGCACCTCAGATACTGCTGAAAAACTGATGAAGCTAGGAGCGACGGTAGTCACCAACCCGTCATTCATCTATTATTCCGGAGAGAGGTACCTGGCTACGGTACGCGCCAACCAGATAAAGCACCTGTATGCATTGAATACCATGCTTCAGGCAGGATTGAGAGTGGCAGCGGGTTCTGATGCCCCGGTTGTGCCACCCGATCCGCTTAAAGGTATTTATTCGGCAATCACTCGCAAAGCGAAAACGGGGCAGGTAGTATTGAAAAAAGAAGCGGTTTCCTTTATAGATGCCCTCCGGCTTTATACTGTCAACGCCGCCTATTCATGCTTCCAGGAGAGGAAATTGGGAACAATAGCAAGTGGTAAATATGCCGACCTGGTCATATTGGATATGGATTCCGTTTTGGTAAGCCCGGACAAAATAGCAGACACACAGGTGGAGATGACTATACTGGCGGGAAAGTTGGTTTACCGGCGGACCCTTTAGCCTATTATACCGTCATCGACGAGGCTCTTAAATCGCTCCTCATCCATCCCCAGCAATTCGACAAAAACATGCCTGTTGTCTTCACCCAGCAGCGGTGCAGCCTTTTCATAACGGGCAGGGGTTGCGCTCAGCCTGATTGGATTAGAATCGGAGCGTATTGTGCCCAACACGGGATGCTCCAAATCGATGAAGAAGCCGCGGGCATTCATATGAGGATCTTTTGCCAGGTCACTGGCATCGCTGACAATTGCAGCCGGAATACCGGCATTCTGTAACATTCTCACGAGGTCTTGAGGCGCGTAACAGGCAGTCCACTCTGCCAAAAGAACATCCAACTCGTCAGAGCTATTAGAACGTCCTTGCGCACTGTCGAACCTGTCTTCCCGCGACCACGCAGGATGGCCCATGACACCGCACAGCGACCGCCATTCGTCTTCAGTGAAAACGGCGATAACGCACCAGCGGTCCTCACCTTTGCAGGGGTAGCATCCATGCGGGGCAGCAATCCGCCACATCGGCCCATTGCCCACCGGCTTCACAGTGTTACCATTCAAAGAATAATCAATTAAAGACGTTCCCAGCAGGCTGCACGTAGCCTCATACTCAGAAATATCTACATGTACTCCCATGCCCGAAGAATCCCTTAGCTGCAAAGCCGATAACACGGCTAGCGAGGCGTAAAGTCCGGATATATGGTCGGCATAGGCAAAACCGATGCCGCAAGGTCCTCCATCGATGTAAGAGGTCAGTCGCGTTAAACCTGATAACGCCTGTTCAGTAGGACCGAGTGCTGCAAAATCGCGCCAGGGTCCGCTGTGACCAAACCCGGACAGGCTGACCATCACCAGGCCGGGATTGACCTGCTTCAGCTTTTCATAGTTTAGACCCCAGTTATCCATTACCCTGGGCGTAAAATTCTCTATGACTACATCGCACTTTTTCACAAGGTCAAGCGCCAGATCACGCGCCTCCGGCCTGCTTAAATCCAGTGTTATACCCAGCTTGTTACGGTTCCAATTGGCGAAATAGGCCGTAACATTTTGCTCGGCGCCCGTCGCTGTTTTATGAGACTGTACCTTAATGACCTCGGCGCCAAAATCAGCCAGCATCCTGGTGGCATAAGGCCCGGCCAGCATCCAGGTAAAATCCAGTATCCTCACACCTTCAAGAGGCAACTTCGGGTTGCCCTGCGTCCTGGTCGGATGAGTGAATAAAACCCTTTTTACAAGCTGCTGTAACATCGCATTGTGTTCCCCGGCGATAGGCGGCCTCTGCCATTTGAGATCGTGAGAACCGTTGAATCGTATAACAGGCCCGGGCACCCTGAAGTTGTCCTTTGCTTCAGGGTGCTGCGCGGGTACGAAGAAACCCCTGCTACTTAACTGCTCATTTTCCATCACATCTTTGATGGAGTTCACGACAGCCCAGGGAAACCGCATGGATTGTCCCAATTCAAAGACATCACGGCTATTTTGCTGGCAGGTCCAGAAGGAAAGCACGTCCTGGATATTCTCAATGTGCTGTCTGCGGAAACCCTCATCACGCCATGCTGCTTGCGTGAGATCTGCAGCCATATGCTGATGACCGAGCAATTCAACCAGTGTTTCCCATTCACGGCTGAATGTTAAAAGGGCATATTTGTCACGGCAGGGGAATAGGTCAGATGAGCAGTTCCACTGAAGGGCGCCTTGCCTGCAAGGGACTATTCCTTCATGAAAATATTGTATCAGCACATGCTCCAGCGCAGCCGCCACTGCTTCCTGCAGGGAGATGTCAATGTGCTGGCCTTTGCCGCTGCGGTCGCGCCAGCGAAGCGCTAGCACAATGCCGTTGGCCGCAAACAGTGACGCTAGAAAATAGGATTGGTTGCCATATGCTCTGAGTGGAGGCTTATCCGGCTTCCCACTCACATACATCGGGCCGCCTGAGGCACAGGCTGCAAGGTCGCAGGTTTTATATGTGCTGTTGGGACCGGTTTGGCCGAATCCGGTAATTGATGCCATGATTAGGCCGGGATTAATAGAGGACAGCGATTCAAAGTCGAGCCCGCGCGTTTTGAGATAACCGGGGGACGAAGACTCAACTATTACATCGCTATGTGAAACAAGATTTAAAAAAAGCTGCTTACTTTTTGGGTCTTCCAGGTCCAGCGTAACGCCTAGCTTGCCGCTATTGTTATACCAGAAGGAAAGGCTCCGTTCAGGGCTCGCCAGATTCCCTGAAAATGGACCGTATCCTCTTGATGGATCGCCCCCCGGCCTCTCCACCTTGACTACCTCCGCTCCCAGGTCCGCCAGCACTTTGGAACAATAGGCGGCTTTTTCATCAGCCAGGTCGATAACGCGAACACCCTTCAACGGCTTCAATTGTGCTTCAGGGGATGCCATAATGCCTATTATAGCATCGCTAAATGGGTATATTGTCCGTGGTAATCAGACGAAAGCAGATACGCACTCGATGGTGCGTAATTAAAATAATAGCGGCCGGGTTTTGATACCCGCTCTCAACTATACTGGGCGGATTTATGAATTTCTAGTCTGACGAAGGCAGGGCTTTAGGCTTCTGAAGTTCCATTTCCTTGCCGTCGCAAACTACCATGCCGGCGCCCGCCTTGGTGCAAAGCACCTCGGTTCCGCATACTTCACACTTAAATCTTTTTCCAAGCTGGTTAGCCATTTTATTTCTCCTGTAAAGCAGTCCTCAGTTTATTTCTTCAGTTCCATTGGCTTGTTGCAGCAGATCAACTCGCCGTTGCCGCCCTTGGTCACGATAAACTCAGAACCGCACACGGTGCATACGTATTTTTTTCCCATCTGATTTGCCATTGTATAGTCCCTCCAGAGATTAATTTTAGTCTCAGTTGATGGCATTTGCAAAATACCCTAAAGCTCCATTTCCTTGAAATCCTCAGCGATAATAAGAGGAGTGGCGGTCATTTTCTTGATATCTTCTGCAGTCACACCGGGAACAGCCTCCTTCAGTACCAGCCCCTTAGGCGTTACCTCAATAACCGCATAATTGGTAACGATGAAGTCGACACACGCTTTGGCAGTTAAAGGGTATGTGCACTCCATGACGATCTTAGGGTCACCGTCCGTAGTGAAATGCTCCATAGCAACTATCAACTTCTTTGCGCCGACAGCCAGGTCCATCGAGCCTCCGATATTGCCCATTTTCCCAAGGCCGCGGGCCGGATTGTTCCATCCTGCCAGATCACCGTTGGCCGATACCTGCAATGCTCCCAGCACAGCTACATCCATGCGCCCGCCGCGAATCATGGCAAATGATGTCTCTATCCCAAAATAGCTGGACCCCGGCAACTCACAGACATACTGGCAACTGGCATTAATGCGGTCCTGATCAATATTATCTTCCTCAGCCAGTGGTCCGCTCTTAAGCATGCCAATCTCAGCCTGTAGAATGATATCCCGGCCTTCTATCCAATTGGACACCAGCGTGGGTATACCTATGCCGAGGTTTACGTAGGAGCCATCTTCCAGCATATTGGCGATCCGTAAAGCGATCATCTCCCTTTCCAATGGGGGCATTTCGGGTACTACAACTTTTTTTATTGCATTCATTTCAATATATCTCCCATTAAACAATCGCCCGTTCCAGCTTCGGTCGCCCAGTCTCGACTACACGTTTGACGAATATGCCGGGTGTATGTATGTAATTGGAGTCTATTTCACCCGCCTCAACCAGCGTCTCAACTTCGGCGATGGTCACCCTGCCGGCCATTGCCATTATATTATTGTAGTTGTAAGCAGTGCAGTTATAGACCAGGTTACCTTCCCTATCACCTTTCCAGGCATGGACAAATGAAAAATCGACAGGCAATGCAGTTTCAAGCAATGCCTCGGTCCCGCTAAAAACCCTGACTTCCTTGCCTTCCCCCACCACAGTGCCAACCCCGGCAGGCGTATAGAATGCCGGTATGCCTGCGCCCGCACAGCGCAATTTCTCTGCAAACGTTCCCATCGGATATACTTCCATCTCTATATGACCCTTGCGCACCGCCTGCTCGAAGCGATGTTCCAGCCCCTTGGTCGCTGACCTGGGGAATGGGTAGTTGCAGATGGCCTTTTTAACCTGCCCATTGATTACCAACTCTAAAATTTCTTCATTGCCGGTCCCTACCTGCTGTACAACGATGGTGAGGTTCTTGGCCCCCTTCTTCGCCAGGGCCTTTGTTAATTCGAGCGGCCTCCCCGCCGAAAAGAATCCGGAAAACGCAATGACGGCGCCATCGAAGATATCCTCAATTGCAGCTTCGGCAGAAGTAAACACCTTGTCCATTACTACCTCCGTAGTTGTGTTTCAATAATTATGTAATATTGTCAGTATATGTTATAAGGGATTTTAACTAGTAATCGTATCTGACACCGATGGATTAGATTACTTGAAAATCCTTGCTTTGTCCAATCAATTGACTGACAAAAATAAATACCGCCTTTGTTAAAAAAAATGTGGTAACAGGATAAGAAAATAGATTGCCATAATAACAAGCCCGATCGGCACGCCGATTACCGCCCACTCCTTCATGCTGATCTTCAGTCTGCCCGCCGCTACGATATTAGGGATATTCCCCGGTATCAGCATACCGCCGGCTATCAACAGGCCCATGATTATTCCAGTTATCTGGGGCAGCGTCAGCGTAGCATCTATTTCCATAGCGGTCAGAGTTGCATTGTCCAGGATGGCCGACACTATGTTTATCCAATATAGAATCCAGGCTGGTACATGCACTATATACCAGACGATTAACGGCTTCATCCCTTCTCCCAGCAATACGAGCGCTGCGACAAAGAGAAATACCCTGACGGCCCTCAAGATAACGGTTTTCAGCGTTTCCGAGTATTCGACCTCGTGGCTGAAATTTTTCAAATCCACATTTCTGCCTATATAAAATGCCCCGAACAGGGCAATAATTATTACGCCCGGTATAATATAGATCCCGAAGACTTGCAGAGGGAACAGAAAACCGGCATGGAAAGGAGCTCCGGACAGCTTGTTGACAAGAATTGTCGAGAGAGGTTCACCAACCGGAGTCAGGACGGCGCCTAACCCGGCTGCAAAGCAGGCAACCACTGCAAATTTGATCTTTTCTTTCTTGTCCAGCGGAAGGGCTGAGATTATCTCTGAAAGCAGCACCGCCGCCATGATAATAGAAATGACGCTGCTGAGAATTCCCACCAGAAAAATCAACAGGAAAGTAAATAATCTCCATCCCAGCTTTGATGCCACCGTCAAAACAAACCGGCAAAACGAACGGTTAAAATAATGGATAAGTAACCCGAACACCAGTACCACCTGGAAAATACCAATCGGTACCGTACCTATTACAACCGGCGCCTTCAGCGCTTCTATAACCAGCTCCCAGCTCCATAAACCCGATATTGTCACCGCACAAACGCCCATGATAACAAAGAATAGTTCCAGGTTTTCTTCCACCTTTTTAACGACGAAAGGCAGGATAAGCACCAGTAGAGTGATAAGGCAGAGCCCCAGCACTATGTAGAAAACAGGTTCATCCGGGATATGACTCATGAGCAAATTTACTGGCATTTTTACGCTGAATCAACCGATTGACGGATAAAATTTCCTAAAGCAGCCATTGCTGTTTATTAAAACTTCCTAATAATATCCAGGAAACATTATTACGGAACATTACCATGGCCAGCTGAAAAGCATGCCGAAGGCAATTCCCAGCAGGGCGCCCACAAAGACTTCCCACTTGGTATGGCCAATGATCTCGCCCAGGCGCTGTGAGAATTCCTTATTGCCTTTGAAGAATTCGTCCAGCATTTTATTCAGTACAGTCGACTGATGGCCGACCGTACGCCTGACGCCGGCAGCATCGTACATCACGATGAAAGCAATTGCCAGCGATATTGCAAATAAAGGCGAGTCAAACCCATACATTAGCCCGATAGTAGTAGCCAATGCCGTCATAAGCGCGGAATGCGCGCTGGGCATGCCGCCAGGGCTGTACATGTAAGACAGATCAAGGTGTTTCTTGCGGATGAGGTTAATTACAACCTTACCCGCCTGCGCAACGAACCAGGCAATCAGTGGGACCCAAATGGCCTTATATGCAAGAAAGCCGCTAGCAGCCTGGCTATAATAATTCATAGCTCATGTATATTAGCACTTATTTTGTTTTCAATGGAGCGCCGGGCCTGTATTTTATCTGAACATTCTTTAGCACCATCATTAGCAAAAGTACCAGGGGATAGGCAATTAATATGTGATAAGCAGTAAACGGTGGGGGAAGCGACGGTGAAGCAATAAGAATGGGTGGAGACGGTATTTTGGACCATTGCATGGCGAAAAGCAAGATCATTATCGTAAGGATGCCAACGACAAAGCTGAAAGTGGATTTCTTAGTTTTGTATACCACGAGTGAAGCTATCAGGGCCCCTATCACAGTCGGCACCGTGGCTACACAAACCAGCACGCCACCCATCGCGGTGGAGCCTAACCCTCCCTGGAATTTAAGGAACATAGACCACTGGTGAGCGGCTATCGCAACAACGCCGGCCAGCATAACAACCAGGGGCGCTGCATTAAGCCATTGTGCAACCAATACCGCCAGGGCGGCCTTGCCGATGTCCATGGTTACTACCATCAGGAAGGGTAGCAACCCGACCCTCCGGTGCACTGCCGCTGCACTTATACGGCCGTCAGGCTCATCACGAATATCAATTTTGCCATAATATTTCGCCACGATGAAGGCAGAAGGAATTGAACCCAACAGGTAAGCGATAGGGATGCAAATAAGACTCATCCAGTTCATTTGTGGTTAAGAAGTATATCACAAAAACTAGTCTTAATCAGGCGGGGTAATCTTGGCCAGGCGCGTTTTATCCGGGTTGGGATTAACGCTGATAGTCAGGAAATCTCTTGTCTCCTTTGAAAAGGCCATCGCTACTGAAAGGATTAAGATCAGCACACCGCAGGTTGCATAGATTATCGGGATATTTCGATTGGCCAGGTCCGCAATCACGCCTGCTATTCCCCATCCCAGCGGCGCAAGTCCGCTGGTGAGCGTGGCCAGCAACCCGAATACTCTGCCCCTGATATCACTCGAGGATGCAAGCTGAAGGACCGTAGTGGCCTTGACCATAAATATACCCGCCAGCAACCCTACCAGGAAGATCACACCCAGCACTATGTAAGGCTGCGTGAGAAAACCCATTATTCCCATTGCAAGCGAAGCGCCCAGCAGCGATAAAACGATCATATTACTCTGGTCACGGCCCCGCACATTGGCACTGCCTGCGATCAAGTAACCCAGCGCCGATCCGACTCCCAGTGACATCAATAGGTAGCCGTACCAGGATGCGTCCAGTTTAAGGTAGTCTTCTACATAGAAGGGCAGCAGCATGTACATCGGCGCAATAAAAAGATATAGCAGGGCCGCTACGATGAAAAGCACTCTCATCCCTTTCTTCTTCCACACGTAATGCAGACCTTCCATGGTATCGGAAATAAACGTTTTGAACGCTTTGCCCTGTCCAGTTTTTTCCACAGCTGGCTGCGGTATCCTGATGAATGCCTCCGAGCCGGAAGCGCAGAAATAAGTAAACCCATTGATTAAAAACAGGAGGGCGGCGCCTGTGGCATTATAGAGAATTCCACCTAGCCCCATGCCTATGAAAAGGGAGACAAAGAGAGCAAGCTGGTTGAGAGAATTTGCCACATCGAGTTTGTTCTCGGGGACTAGGTCCGGGATGGCGGCCTGTACAGCCGGCGTAAAAAAGGCAAAAATAATTGCGCCGGCGGTAGCTACCACAAACAGCCAGCCTAATGACAGTCCACTGTTATGGGGCAGCACGAACATCACTATGGCCAGCGATAGTACGAATAATCCATTGATCAGGTCGCCATAGACCAGGATTTTCTTGCGGGAAAAGTTGTCGGCAAACGTGCCGCCCAGGGGGCCCATCAGCACGCCCGGCAGGCTGGAAGCCATCATCATCAGTCCTACCAGACTAGCCGATCCGGTGGCCTCCTTTATGAAAAAGATCATGGCCAGGTTGAAGGCACGCTGCCCCACCTGGCTGATCAGTTGCCCCTGCCATAGCAGCAGGAAATCGCGGTTCCAGAGCCTGGCCGGGTGTTTGTTCTGGTTAGCGTTGTCCATCATGATCTTCCATACTCAAGGCACCACACAATGACTAAATAGCGTTTTATCATAAGGCACCCGGACGAACGCCTTTGGATGGGCAAAACGGCAGCAGCCGTTAACATATCACATTTTCTTACACATCAGCGTTAAATGTATGCCAAATGTAAGATTATGAAATGATAAACAAATACATATAAAATTGCAATCCGGTTCCACTTAAAGATAGTTATAACATTAACATCGATCAGACCCTCCCCGGTTTGCCTTTGTGAGTGTGAAAAACTTATAATTACTACGCAAATTTTTGACCCAAAAGGAGTTAAAACAATGAAACTAGCACGCGACGTCGTCATCGTAGACTACCTGCGGTCCCCATTCTCCAAGGCAAGTTTCAAAGCCCCGGAGAAAGACCTGCTCAATGCTTACCACATGGATGAAGTACTTGGCATGCTGTGGAAAGAGATCGTCAAGAGAACTAAGATCGATCCTAAAATCATTGACGAGGCCGTAGTAGGGGTTGCCAGGCCGGTACTTGAGAACTTTACTTTCGGCGGCAAATATCCGACATTTTTTGCGGACCTTCCTGTTGAGATGGCAGCCCAGCAGGTTGACCAGCAATGCGGTTCCTCGCTCGATGCTATGAGGACCGGCGTAATGGCCATTTCCTCAGGCTTCGCCGAGGTGGTCCTGTGCGGTGGAATAGAGCACATGTCGCATATCCCCATGGGCCCGATGCCCGCCATAGTAATAAACGAGAAGCTTTTTACGGATCCTAAGTTCCAGAAATACGACCTGCCTACCGCCCTAAACATGGGCCTGACAGCACAGAAACTCCAGGAACTCGGCGGTTTTAGCCGCGAGGACATGGATAAATGGTCTCTGATATCTCACCAGCGGGCAGCCAAAGCCCAGAAAGATGGTTTTCTTAAAGGCGAAATAATGCCCATCGAAGTCACACTCCAGGATGGCAGCAAACAAATGTATGACTACGATGGATGCGTCCGGGCTGACACCACGCTCGAAGCTTTGCTTTCACTGAAACCTGCCTACAAAGCAGATGGTACTATCACGGCCGGCAACTCTTCACCTCTAAACGCCGGCGCAACCGGAATGCTGATCATGTCCAGAGACAAGGCCAAGAAACTAGGCCTTAAGCCCATAGCCAGCTTCGTCAGTTTCGGCGTTGCAGGCGTTCCCCCTGACCTCATGGGTGCTGGACCGGTCCCCGCTTCCAGGAAAGCCCTCGAATATGCCGGCCTTAAACCCAAGGATATCGATGTCTGGGAGATTAACGAGGCCTTCTCCGTAGTAGCTCTATACGCCATGAAAGAGCTCGGCGTTGACCCTGAGAAAGTAAACATTCACGGCGGAGCCGTCGCTATCGGACACCCGCTCGGCGCCACCGGCATCAGGCTTGTAGGTACCTGTGCCAGGATCCTGCATGAGAAGGGCGGCAAATTAGGTCTCGCCACCCAGTGCTGCGGCGGCGGCCAGGGCGTTACCGCTATCATCAAGAGTGAATAAGTAATAATATAAACTGGTACATTTACACTCATTCACCGGGTGTAATAACAATTGATCATAAGCCGCATGCTCTAAAGAGCATGCGGCTTATTTCTTTTTATTGCCAATTGATATCCAGCAGCTTATCGACGATAATAAGAATCCACGTTTCCAATTATCATACGCATGATAGGGAGGTAATTCATATGGCTGACGAATATAAAACCCTGGAGATTGAGAGGAGAGGTCCCCTAGCAATAGTATCCATGAACCGGCCTGCCAAGTTAAACGCGTTATCCGGGCAACTGATAGCTGATTTACATAACTGCTTTTCTGGTATGTGTCATGATTTCAAGACACGTGTAATCATTTTGCGCGGGGCCGGCCGGGCTTTCTGTGCAGGGGCTGACCTGGAGCAACTTACAACCGGTTCATTCACCGATGCAGGCAGCCAATATGATATGGGTCCGGTTCAATATCACTATCACATGGCGCAAAATGTGCTGTCTGAGATCGTTATAATGATGCGCCGTTGTCCTCAACCAATCATAGGGGCAGTCAACGGCCACGCTATAGGCGGTGGTTTCAGCCTTGCACTGGCCTGCGATGTGCGTATTGTCTCCGAATCAGCACGCATGAATGCCGGATATATTCGTATCGGACTTTCAGGATGCGATATGGGCAGTTCGTATTTTCTGCCCAGGATTATCGGGTTCTCTCGCGCCGCCGAGTACCTTTATACAGGCAGGGTAATTGACGCAGCTACCGCCGACCGGATTGGGCTTGTTTCCAGGGTTGTTGCGGAGGATAAACTCATGGATGCAGCTGTGGAGTTGGCTGAAGAGATGCTATTGACAGCTCCTTTTGGCCTCCGTATGACCAAGGAAGCGTATAACCTGAATGTAGATGCGCCCAGTCTGGAAAGCGCAATCAATATCGAAAATCGTAACCAGTCGCTCTTATCGTTCACAGAGGACCACAGGGAAGGCGGCATCGCTATGTTCCAAAAACGTAAGCCGGTCTATCGCGACAGGTAACGCCCTTTCCGGGTGTACTCTGTCATTTTGCGATAGCTTACGCCCAACAGCCGCTTATTGGTGCGATTATTGAAGGAGCCCCGTATGTAACATACGGGGCTCCTTATTGTTATAAAAGTACGTTATCGTCTATGTACAGTCAGGCGGCGGTCTTTTTCTCGCTGTGTTGTTCCCTGAGTACCCTCTTCAATATTTTTCCTGTAGCGCTTGTAGGAAGGGCTGTCATAATTATCACGCGTTTGGGTATCTTATAGCCCGCCATGTTATCTTTACAGAACGCGATTATTTCTTCTTCAGAGGGCGTCTCTCCCGGTCTTGGCACGATGAAAGCAGTCACTGCCTCGATCCATTTAGGATCGGGTAGGCCGAGCACCGCAACCTGCATGACCTTGGGATGCCTGGTTATCATGCCTTCCACTTCCTGCGATGATACGTTTTCGCCACCGCTCTTTATCATGTCCTTTTTCCTGTCGACATAGTAAACGTTTCCCTTATCATCCTTATAGCCCAGATCGCCCGTATGCAGCCACCCACTCGAAAGCGCGGCTTCGGTTTGCTTCTCCTTCTTCCAGTAACCAAGCATAACGGCGGGTCCCCGCATTACCAATTCCCCGATGAAGCCCGAAGCTACCTCACGGTCCTGCTCATCGAATACCTTAACCGAGACGGCTGTATCCTGTATACCTATAGAGCTGATGTTCTGCTCAAAACTCTCGGGCGTTGAGGTTGTACCGACAGGGCTGCTCTCGGTCTGGCCCCAATAATTTCTCCAGAGGATATCCGGCTTGATCTTCTTCCAGGCTTCAAGCACAGACGGGGGCATGACCGCACCGAAGGATATACATTTCTTGAGAGACGAAAGGTCGAATTTACCGAAGTTAGGCATCATGGGCAATATTGCATAGAGGGTAGGCGGGTAGACCCACATGCTTAGCTTCTCGTCCTGCGTTTTCTGCAGGATATTATTCGGATCCGGGGTGTAGCCTATAACAGCCTTCCCACCGAAGGTGATCGAACCGTTCAGAACTGTTGTCCCTGCTACATGGAAAAGCGGGATATCTATAATCACGGAGTCCTCCCGCCTGAAGTCGACATCGCAGGCCAGGTGTAAAATGCTCATATAATAGTTCAAGTGGCTGGTCATTACGCCCTTGGGGAAGCTTTCTGTCCCGGTGGTATAGATCAATGTCGCCATGTCGTTGGAATCTATAATGACCTCCGGCTCGGTAGTCGGGTATGCCCCCGTGAAAAAGTTGGCTGTATTCACCCATTTTTCCGGTATGGGCGCTTTACCAAAATCGAAGCAGCCGAAAATCTCCACACTCTTCAGTTTGTGTTTGATCTCCAGGACGGTATTTGCCAGAGAATCCTCCACAAAGAAAGCCCTGGGCTCTCCGTCGTTGATGATGTACTCGATTTCATCACCCTTTAGCATGAAATTTATAGGCGCCGATATTGCCCCGATTTTGGCCAGGCCGAAACGGCAATAGATATAGTGCAGGCTATTGTGACTCAGCAGTGCTACCCTGTCGCCCTTCTTGATTCCCAGGGCGGCGAATGCATTGGCAGCCATACAGCTCCGCTCATTCAGTACTTTGAATGAAATCCGCGCATCCCCGGCAACCAGTGCAATCCTGTCCACAAATCTCTCTGCCGACCGCGTGACCAGGTCACCGATGACCGCTCTCCTTAACAGGTTTTCTTGTAACTTATCCAGGCTCATCATACCTCCCCATATATTTATTTATTTCACATCGGGTTGATGTGATTAGGTCCAGGACTTACTTGATAATCCCGCATAACTTCTGGGCATCTCTTTTACGTGACTCCAGCGGTTCACCTTTGGCAAACTCGTACATAGATAGTTTGCACGCCTGGCCGGAACCGCCCCCATGCGCTGCAGAGTGGCACAATGCCCCTGCACCGTATGTAAGGTTCTCTATCAGGCGCACGATCCTCACCTTGTTTTCCGCGGACGCACCTTTTGCGCCTTTATAGAATCTATTAAGATAGGGGGAAATTTCGGGGTTTTTAAATTCCTTTTCGCTCGGGAGAGTGGTAATAATACCCCCTGTTATATCTTCGGCCAGCCTTACGAGCTCATACACCACTTTTGAAGTTATATACTTGGTATTGTTTCCAAGCAGCATATCCGGAATCATGCCCACACCGTCATACCACTTTGACTTAACACATGCTGCAATACCACAGGAATACATCATCTCGTTATACATAATCATGTCAGTGATTTTTTCACGTATGTGGGACACGTTTGCCGTCCCGTTGTATTCTGCAAATGTCTGCACCGCACCGATGAGTATGTCGGTCCACCCGGTTTTGCAGCCTCCGGTGGTTGGCCGATGTGCGCCTCCGATCAGGTTGACCAGCATGCCTGTGAACTCAACCTCCCCACACATAAATACCCGCTCCCATGGGACGAAGACATCGTCGAAGATAACGACTGTCTCATGGAATCCTAACTTCATGTTGCCAATGTCCCATTCCAGGCCTTCCTGGCGGCGGTCATCCTGCGAATAGCGGGCTGAGATGTTTTTTATTCCCTTGGCATTGCCCGGCACCGCGCAAGAGACTGCGTAAGCTTCCGCCCCGGGTCCATGCGTAATACATGGCAACACGAGTTTCTCGTAGGAAACGACCGAGCCTGTCTGGCACAGCTTGGCGCCGCGCAGTGTAATTCCCTCTTTGTTTTTGTCCACAACGCGCAGGTACATATCAGGGTCTTCCTGCATATGGGCCGGTACCTTCCGGTCGCCCTTGGGATCGGTTAATGCCGGGCAGCCGATCAAATCATTCTTCTGGAAGTACTTGATATATTCCACGGCATTGTTATAGTAGTGTGTACCTTTAGATTTATCTATCTCGCGCGTTGTAAGCAAAATAGCCGGGAATGAATTCTGCACGCACCTGAAAGAGCACATCCCTATTCGCCTATTGGCAAAACGCGTGATGTCCACTTTCTTGATGTTGTCCTCCACCGTCTGTGGCACGTGGGTCCAGCGGCTAATAATATCGCCGGTGAGATGCGATTTGCACTGCAATATCTCTTGCAGGTCTTTCTCGTGTTGCATATCATAGGTTTCAGCAATGGCATTTATCATCGGCCTTACTTTGGGATGATTAATGACATCCGCCCCCGCGACCTTCCCGCCGTCGATATAAAGCTGGAAATTCATGTTCACCATGTCCTGGATATACTGCTTACCCGTTTTCAACACGCCACCTGCCTCCGTTAAAAAGTACTGCCTGGTAGGAATAAATAGTGGAGATGCTCACTATACAATTCAGTGTCCACGCTGTCAAGTATCTCTTTGGCACTTGTGCAATCGTAGCCATACAGGACTTTTGATTCCATTGTGCCGGGCATGCTGCTAAAATAGATTATGTCAGGATATTATGGTAAAAGACATATTGCGTACTTGTAAGTACCTCACAGGATACTTGCCTCTGACGGGTATTATTGCGCTCATATTCTGTACAAGTTGCGCTGTTTTTCCACTTACGAATTCCAGCATGCCTGCACAAAATAATTCACAGTCCGTCCTGGCCTCCAATCCCAATAACGCACAGCAACCCAGTAACAGCACTGCCCAATCTTCTATAGGAAATATTCAAGCAAACGGTATTACCAGCTCCAGCGTAATTATCATGTGGTCAACCGATAAACCCGCATCAGGCCTTGTACAGTGGGGCAAAACAACCGATTATGAATTCAGTTCGCAGTCAGACGGAGAACCTGCCGTGCAACAATCGGTAAGTCTGACGGGGCTCAGGCCTGATACTACATACCATTACAGGGTTACGCTTACTGAGCAGAGCGGGGCGCAGGTAACCAGCCCGGACCAGACTTTCAGCACTTTAGAGCAGCTTAACAGCAGGACCCTTGTAATCTCCCGCATCGGCATGTTGAAAATCACCGATACTGCGGCCATTGTCGCATGGACTACCGATGCGCCTGCTACCGGCCAGGTTGAATATGGCAAGACCAGCCTGTACGGAGCCTTAACTACGATAAACGGTGGCTATATCTATGATCATGCCCTCGAAATGAAGCAACTGTCGCCGAGTACTACTTATCACTACCATGTGCTATCCATCGACAATAATGGAAATGAGGCGGTAAGCCCGGACCAGTTATTTTCAACAGTTGACCCGTCAGATAGAACAGCGCCTGTTATTTCAGATATCAGCGTAACCGATATTACCTATGTAAGTGCAACGATTAACTGGGTTACCAGTGAACTTGCTTCCAGCCAGGTTGCATATGATACTAACGTGTCATATTCCAATGTTACGCCGCTGGACACAATGCTGTTATTCAATCATACCGTTACTTTAGACAATCTTAGCAACAGTAAAGCTTATCATTTCAGGATCACATCAACGGACCCCGCCGGTAACGTTTCCACCTCTCCTGATACAATATTTGTCACTTCAGAGGCCCCGCGTGTAATGGGTGTCATGAGCTTCGACCATAGCAAGTGTAAATGCAGCGCATCCTCAGCAAGGTAGGAACGACAATCATACCGACCATTGAAAAGCCACGAATACACGGAAGAGAAGCCTTTTACAGGCACTGCTCAGATCCTTAATTGACCGGGGTTAAAAGCACAGCCATACTGATGGTAACATTGGGCCTATCAACGACTTTAAACCCTTCAGCCAGGGCAATTGAAAGCGTAGTATCGAATGCATTCCTGGAGACGTGCAATTTTGGTTCTACTATCAGCAGCTTACCCGTAGCCTTCAGCGATCCACGCACGTCTTGGAAAAATCTATTCTTGTTACGCACTTCATGTACCATCCAGAAAGCCAAGGCAAAATCAGCGCTCTCAGTGACTCCGAGGCTATCTGAAGTACATTGCTGAAATTTCATAACTTTAATGAGACCGGTGCGCTCGGCCTTCCGCCTTACAGCATCCAGCATCTTTTCCTGCAGGTCCACACATACAACCTTGCCGCTGCTGCCTACCATACCTGCTAGCGGCAAAGAGAAATATCCCATACCACATCCGATATCCAGGGCCGTATCTCCCTCCCGTACCAGGCCATGAAGTATATTTTCCGGGTTTTGTATTATACGGCGCAGAGGGTTATCAAAGGTGAAACACAACCACCACGGGCATGTACCCGTTCTCCACAACAGCTTATCTAAAAATGACATGAGCTAGTATAGCTGAATTTATTGTAAACGGACAAACATCGGTATGTATGTAAAGTCATAAGGATGTTGGCAGATACAAGCTTATGTCTCCAACATCCTGCGGCAACAGTATTTACCTTGCATATTTCAGCGGAACCCGCAGGAAGGATTGTTTGACGAAGCTAACAGCAATAAAATAAATCCACATTTAAGCCCATTGTATTACAGGTTATTCCAGGCTTCGTATCGTCACTCTAGCTTTGTTCGAATGGCTTATCCGCCGTATAAATTTCCTGCGTTTCCTGTTCGGTATGAAGCTATTGAAAAAAGTTGACGATTCTACTAATATTGCCTGATTCTGCTAGACTTAGCAGTATTCTGGTGTCATGCTTGAAATACGTAACCTGACAAAAATATACCGCACCGGCAGCGTGGAATTCAGAGCACTAGACGACGTGTCCTTTACAGTGCCCACGGGCGATATGGTCTGCATAATGGGCAAAAGCGGGTCAGGCAAGTCCACGCTACTCAGACAACTGGGACTTTTGGACCGGCCCACATCCGGCGAAATAATCCTGGATGATATTTCAGTCACAAAACTTAGTGATGATATAACATCAACTTTACGTCTCGAACGCCTCGGATACATATTCCAGGAATATGCCCTGCTGGCTGAGCTGACAGCCCATGAAAATGTTTTCCTCCCGGGCATGATGCTCTCAAATGAAGGCATTAATTATGAGAAGAGGGCCAAAGATCTATTAGAAATGGTAGGGCTGAAGGAAAAGATACATCACTACCCAAAGGAATTATCAGGGGGGCAGCAACAGAGAGTTGCCATTGCCCGGGCCCTGATCAACAATCCTCAAGTGATTTTTGCCGATGAGGCCTGCGCCAATCTTGATACTATTTCCAGCAAGTTGGTCATGGATACCCTGGTCAATCTCAATAAAGATATGAAAGTTACAATCGTCTTTGTCTCTCACGATCCGGATGACAAGCAATATGCACGGAATTTAGTTGTGCTCAGCGACGGCAAACTTATGCCTGATGAACAACTATGAAAAACCAACGCATCAGGAACGTCGTAAAATCGCTAAAGGTAGCAGTCTTTTTAGCTTATAAAGGCATTGTCAGAGCTAACATAGGCGTGACCCTCTTAACCATTTTTATCTTGATATTGGTGGCCTTAAATCTAATGTTCGTTCCCGGATTGATCAACGGCATAGTCGCCAGCGCCAATGATAAATTAATCAACACGTATTCCAGTCATCTTGTTATAGAAGCCCAGGGCATCAAAGACCAGGGCTACAAGATCACTCACGTCAAGAATCTTATGACCGCAATACAGTCGATAAACGGTGTGGAAGCAGTCACCGCCAGGAATGCGGTTGGAACCAACATCAGTTTCAAAGACAAGTCGAATGATGACAGGAAAATCAATTGCATGACGTACGGCATCATGCCCGAGCAGGAGATGAAGGTCTTTGAAGTGAGTGACTGGCTGGTGGAAGGCAGCTATCTGGATGACAGAGACCGCGACAAAATTTTACTGGGCATCCAGTTGGCCGGCACTGACCAAACTAATGTTGAACTGTATTCTCATTCACTTCGTCATGTGCATGCCGGCGACAAGGTGACCATCACTTATAACAGCGGCTATGTGAAACAGTACACCGTAAAAGGGATATTCCGCACGGGATTTATACAGACCGACCTGCAGGCCTTCATCACGCAGCTTGAATATGAGTCAATAATACCAGGGACCCACGATACGGCAACGGAACTTCATGTGAGGCTGGATAAAGACGCAGACCCCCTTGAAATAATGAGGCGCATAGCCATGTTCAACAGCGACGTGGACTTCCAGACGTGGCAGGAAAACGCCGGCATTGTGAACAGCATGACGACCAGCTTTCAACTTATCAATGGCATACTTGACGTGGTGAATGCCCTGGTTGCGGGCATCACTATTTTCATTATTACCTACGTTGATGTGATAAATAAACGGAGACAAATCGGCATACAGCGTGCCATAGGGATAAAGAACAATGCCATTATTTTCGCCTATTTACTGCGCGCCCTGTGCTATGTGATCGTAGGCCTGGTTGTTGCCAGGCTGCTCTTCAGATTCGCAATAGTGCCTTTTGAAGCCAGCCACCCTTTCTATTTCCCGTTCGGCGCCGTCTATCTTGCACTTGAAATACCACTGCTGATCCGCACCACCGTATTGCTTGTGATAGTTTCGCTTGTGGCCGCCTTCATACCGGTGATGCTTATAACACGTATCAAGATCCTGGATGCCATCTGGGGCTAGTTATAAAATAAAAGCTAACCTCTGTTTCAAGAAAGTTGGCGTGCCTAGCTTGCCGCCAACGGGTGTATAATAAGTAATCAAAGCAATTCGGAAACAATTCACACGGATTTTTCAGCAGTATTCAGTAGAAGAGTTTGGGAGGTGTAACATGAAAATCAGCGCCCGCAATGTCCTCAGTGGCAAGATCAAATCAATCAAGCCGGGAGCAGTTAACGACGAGATTATCGTGAAACTACCTAGTGGGGACGAAATAGTCGCCATAATCACAAAAGAATCAAGCAAAGGTTTGAAGCTGACTAAAAACAAGAAGGTCTACGCAATTATTAAGGCCAGCAACGTCATGATAGGTATCGACTGAAGCGCCTCCGCATATAAACACTTAAATATCTTATAATTCCACATTCAGAGGTAGGCCCTTGGATCCGTCTCGGACCAGCGTTCGCGCCCCTGAAGGGCACTTTGCGGTGCAGACTCCGCACCCCAGGCAGGCTTCAACGTCATATATAGGGCTCCCGCCTTCCACAGTCTTGCAAGCATCGAATGAGCAGACCCGCACGCAGGTGCCGCAGGAAATGCAGACTTCCCTGTCTACGCGCACCGAATAGCCCGACGAAACGATGTTTGTCACCTTGTCTTTACTGTTGAGCTTCCTGGCCAGCTTCATGCCCTCAATTCCGCCGCAGCAGCATGAACAACAGGAGCAGATTACCCCGGTCCTGCCTCCCGTCTCCGTTTTCAACCAGGCGGCGATTATCCTGTTCAGGCTGACCGATTCCTGCAGCAACTCCAGAGCCTCGGCCTGCGTAATCTTACGCACATGATACTGCGCGCAGTGCTCCAGCCAGAATTCGGCAGTCGTCCTGCCAACCGCCATGCAAACATTGACCGGCTCGCAATG
The DNA here is from genome assembly GCA_050014895.1 of Dehalococcoidia bacterium. Taxonomy (GTDB): domain Bacteria; phylum Chloroflexota; class Dehalococcoidia; order GIF9; family UBA5629; genus JAFGLP01. The sequence continues at coordinate 3,571 of JBEKCL010000011.1, read as the reverse complement.
CTGCTTCCTCGAAAGACGGCAGGGGCAGTCCATCACGGCGATGAAATCCGGTTGACTGAAAATTATCTTGTTAGCAGCGCGGAAAGGAATAATTCTTTTGGCCGTATCATCATTTATACTGACGTCATGATCGAGGGTGATAATCTTGCGCACGTCGTTAAAGGTCAGCACCTTGGCGTGGTAATTTTCATACACCTTCCTGAACACCAGGGAAACCGGCCTGCTGGAACCGAACCGGTTTACTAAAAGCCGACCGGCAGCCAGGAATAATCTGACGTATTGTTCATAAAAAACGAAGTACACGTAGTTATGAACCGCACGGTCCACCCGCCACCCATGCGTTTGATAATATTCAGTGTCGATTTTTTCAAGCGGATACATCATATCACACGTCGTGTATCTGCCTTTTGCGTGACTTCCGGAAACAAAATACCTTGTGCTTACAACTAACAAGAACCAGATTTTTGTGCTGCCTGACAATGGACTGCTCACTTACGTTGCCAAGAACGCAGGCATAAAGACCATCTATAGGATAACCAAACAGGAATTATTTGATAAACCGATAAAAGAGCTCGTTGCCGAACGTGTACAGGGTAAAATAGGTGCACTTATCGCTTCAGGCTATCGCCCGCAGGATGTTGGAATCCCTGTGACCACTTTCGAAACTCTGGATATTCAAGAGCCTGCGATTACAGACCACAGGCTTGTGGGGACAATAATCTATATTGACCATTATGGTAACGCTATCACCAATATATCGGAAAAAACTGCCAATGAATATGGCCTGAAGCCAGGAGATTTACTTAATGTAGATATCCCTCAGGGCACAATTTCCGCTAAATTCGGCATAATCTACTCGGATGTTTCTAAAGGTGAGGCCATCGTGCTTGTTAGCAATAGTCTCGGTATGGTTCAGCTATCAATTAACCTGGGAAATTTCGCCAGCACGCACGGCGTAAAAGCCGGGACAAAGATCAAAATAGAGAAGTAGCGCATTCCAAAGTACGCGAATCTAGATGAAAATCACAGGTATATCATATCTGTGGCTATTCAAGTTAATAGCTTTCCGTTAGCTCTTCCCTTTTTTTGAATGCTTGCGTAGAAAATTTAGGATTATCTTGCTGCTTTCTTCTGCGTTATCTGTTATAAATCCATGCCCGGCGTTCCCAATCACAGCTAATTCGGCATTGGGTATCCTGGACGCAAGAATTCTTGAGTTTTCAGGTGGGATAAGCCGGTCTTTGTCGCCGCATACGACCAGAGTTGGTGCCTTAAGCTCCGGCAAGCGGTCATAGCTGCTGTAAGTAAGAAGAAAATTAGCCTGGCTCATATATGATTCAGGGGGTGTTGGATGTTCTGTAGTAACAGCAACGTAGCGTTTAACAGTACCTGGATTTTTCTCAATAAATTCCCCATTCCATAACCATGGGATAGTAGCAAGTGCTTTTTCCTCACCTGTGAGTTTGGCCGCCTCCGGGTTAAAAAGAAAGCCCGCCGCTTCCTTGGTAGCCGGGATGGCATTAACCCCTCCACAGGTAGTACAACCCAGGACGAGGCTGTTTATCCGCTTGGGGTAGCTGAGGGCAAACCCCTGTGCAATCAAACCGCCCATGGATACACCAAAAATGTCTGTAGTATCAACGCCTATTACATCAAGCAAACCGGAAACATCTCCCACCATCATCTCTGCGGTGTACGGTACGTTAGGCTTATCACTCCGTCCTGTGCCGCGGTTATCGAAAACTATCACCCGATGTTCTTTAGCCAGCTTATCAAGGATGGCAAACCAATGACCGGAGTTGGAACCATATCCCATGATTAGAAGTAATGGCTCCCCCTTACCATGGACCTCGTAATAAATGTTGATATCTCCAACTTTTGTTACCGGCACGTTAAACCTCCTTTATCCTGACTATTTCTCGTATAATATATAGAATTTCAACTAGTAGTAATTATATGAAAGCGACATTCTATTTCTCCAGTCTTTCCCATTTTTCGAGAATGGCCTGAGCAACCCACTTTGCTACTGAGAGTCCTTCTAAAGTAGACGCACTCCTTGCTATTCTCCATGCGAATACTGGCAAGTTCTTGATATGGATGTCCGCTGTTTGATCAGTCTCTAGAATACTAATATTTTGCATTAGGTTCTCCTTTCTTGGGCACACGAGTCCATATTTTCCCTGTGAAGCCTTTTTCAAATTACTTATGTTCAGTAAGCCAATAAAAATTGTACGCTCCAATTGTTAATTTCTTATTTAGGTTATAAGCATCCTGTTGTTACCTGCTTATGAGTAGAACACACAGAATTATGACCGCGTGCGATGTATAATATTTCTATGTTTATAAAAAGGGGAACCAGCCGGCAGGCTCAACTGGATGACCTGGGCAAAGAGGAAGCAGACCGCCGTGTCAGCGTTTTTAAGCACTGCGAATGCCCGCATACTGAGCACCATAACCATTTGGGGCAGTCCTGCACTGAAGAACCGGGCCCAGTCAAATATTATTGCAGAGGCAAGGAAGGCGGGATGCTGCGTATCTGCGATAAATGTCGCATGGAAATGTTGACTTCTCACCATCAGATCTTTTAATTAGCGCTGGACAGATTATTAAGGGGTAGGTCAGAATAGGCTTGTGGGCCGGCAGTCTAATTCGTGTTTGCTGCTTTGTCCAGCCATAGGGATTTATTTTTGAGCAGTACGATAACCGAAACCACTATTAAGATGGCCGTAACAATGCACTTCGTGAACTGCTCTGTCTGCAACAGGGATGAGAACAGATTATTCATGGCATGAAATAAAATGACGGCAGGAATGCTCCTGTTACTTCTGTAATAAATCCAGTTGTGTAAAAATGCTATAGGGAAAACACTGACGACGAAATTTAACGCATAAATGACATTGGCATGCAGCATCTCATAATGGTAATACCCGGCAACAGCGAAAAGTGGCCAATGCCATATGTCCCACAGCACTGCAAAAATCATGGTTGTTGCAAACAGGCTCCTCCCCTTTTGGGCTAAACTGTCAACACCGTAACCTCTCCACCCCAATTCTTCAAAGGTTGGCGCCAGGATAACAACGATCCACCCCACGATAGCAGTCGGACCCGCCATGGCAAAACCGGGCGATATGGCAAATTGTGTAACCGGCTGCCCAAAAAGAAGTGATATCGCAGTTGCCAGTATCACCGTGACCGGCATCAGCAGTAAAGCAAAAAGTAAAGATTTCGGGCCTATAAGCTTTAAATTAATCAGCCTGTTGATAAAGTCCTTTTTCATCTCATCGTTTCCGGAGCCGTAGATCATAAACATGGCCACGGTAAAAGGTGTAACAACCCCGATAAAAATGAAGAGGTATTTATAAAATGCATAGTTTTCGTTGTAGCTGAAGTAGGCCGCTATCAACAACGCAGCACACGTAACCAGAATGGTAATAAGATAAAACTTTAATGGCTTGTATTTGAAATTAAGGTAGGCGTTATTCGTAGACATCGTTTTTCAGCTTCCTCCACCAATATTGTCCACATTATATCATCTACGCTTATCCAGAGGAATGGCGGCAGCGACTGGATT
>JBEKCL010000010.1:0-32062 GCA_050014895.1 Dehalococcoidia bacterium | reverse complement strand
GGCAATGAACACGTCATCTTTGACGTAGACTTCAAGAACAACCAGTTCATCTACATGGGCGATGATTCCGCAGGCGGAGTCCTCGGCACCGTCTATCGCAACACCCTTCCGTCATTCACAAAGTGGAATGACAACGACATGATGAGCATCGCCAACGGCGCTTCGGGCATCGATTGGAATGGCATCTTGGGCGTAACCGGCCTTATGAATCCCCCGCACCCCGTAGGCATCTTCGGCCTGGTACAGGCCTGGACAGGCGCCTCACCCAATGGCACCATTCCTTACGGCCCGGCACTGTATGCCGCACACGATAACATCATGTACTCGACCAGCACAGTAGTGGCTGGCGTCCACGGCAGCGCAGTTTGCCGCACCCTGGTATCCAGGGCCGGCATGCCCAAACCTGGCGTACAGTGGGATTGTCTCGACGTGTTCACACCGCTTAGTACTAGCGGCGTAATGTTCACACTCGAGCCGTCTTCACTCAAATACTGTGGTTGCTGCACACTCGATACCAACACCACCCTCTATGCCATCGATGACCAGAGGGGCAATGTTGATGCAGAGGCTGTAGCAGTTTCAGGCTTAGCACTGAATTCCACCACTAAACGGCACGTAATAGCCGGCGACGGCCGCTATAACGCCGGACTTTTGACCGCAGCTCAACTCGCAGCGGGCACTGGTCCAAACTACAGCGGCGCTGGCTATACTCCCAGCATTAACCATGGTATGCTCTGGGCATACACCGACTGTCTTGCCAAGAAGGGTCCGATCCTGAAGACCCCGGCTGACAAGTTCCTGGTCGGCGCAGACCCGGTAACCGGCCGCAACCAGCAGATTGATCTGTCATGGGAACAGCTTTGTCTATCTGTCGGCTATGAACTGCAGGTAGCCAAGGACCAGAACTTCACCCTCAGGATCAACCCCGAGATCAGCTCCGCTGGTCACATCGCTGCTGTCACCGGTTCCATAAGACTCGACATGGATTCCACCAATGAGACCAGCCCCGCCGCCTGGATCGCTCCGGGTGCGCTACCTGAAGCTGGAGCCATCTACTATTGGAGGATCCGCTCCTACAAGTCCGCAACTTCCCAGTTGGCCTGGAGTCCCTGGAGTGATGCTCGTAGCTTCACCGTCAAAGCAGGCTTCATCGTAACTACACCGTACTACGGCGTACAGCTGCTCGCACCGAACAACGGCTGCCTCGGCTGCAAGGTAAAGCCCGCTGCCTTCTCCTGGAGCCCCTGGAAAGAAGCGACCAAATACCAGATCGACATCGCCAAGGATCCGGAGTTCAAACAGTTGCTCGTAACCTCCACCACCACTACCACCGGTTATGAGTACAACGGCACGCTGGACTACAGCACCAACTACTTCTGGCGCGTAAAGGCACTCGAAGTTAATGGAGAGAACATTCCTTCCGATTGGTCTGCAACGTTCAGCTTCCAGACCGAAGGTGCTCCTGCACCGCCGACTCCTGCTCCTGCAGAGCCGGCCACCCCGCTGTGGGTCTGGGTCATCATCGCCATCGGCGCCATCCTGGTAATCGTTACCCTCGTCCTCATCTTCAAAACTCGCAGGGTGTAATTACCACTAAGGCACTTAGATAGCCAGGGAAGGGCCCCGATTAATCGGGGCCCTTCCTCTTTTTTGATATTTTTAGAGGGATGCCTGTACTTCTAGAAACAATCTTCCCTCACTGATTTCAAGCAATGCATTGAAAATATATGCCGGTACTTCTATAAAAAAGAACCTCACTCTTGTTTCCAAGCAGGGCGTTAAAGAGAGACGCCATTCCCTCTTAGAAAAAAAGAGCCCCTCTCCTGTGGGAGAGGGGCAGGGGTAAGGGCAAATATCCACCCACATTTATTATTGACACTGCCCACTCACAGCTTATAATATGTTCTTAACATTTAAGGGGGCTGTTATGAAAAGAATTTTGGCGGCAGTAAGCTTATTTTTAATTGTATGTGCATCCCTGTCACTCTGGCCCGGCTGTGTCAAGCTTCAAACTCCATCCTCCTCACAGGGCCCGTTCAGCCTGAGTGAGGTCACCACTGCCAGTTCGGTGTCCCCGGAGGGGCAACCGCTTTCGGTTGCCCGTGTTTTCCTGGCCAGCACGCCCGCTATTTACGTTACCGCCAAAGTAAACAACGCTCCCGAGAATACCAGTATCACCGCCAGGTGGTTTTATGTAAAGGACGAGACAGGCAAGACCGTTAACCAGCAGCTCAGCGAGGACGCTGCCACCGCCAAAGGGACCAGGTATGTTTCATTCAGCCGTCAATCCACCGGCGCCTGGGACAGCGGTGAATACTCCGTGTCGCTTCTTATGAATGACAAGGAAATCACTAACGTACAGTTCACCGTCCAACCGATTCAGAAAGCCGATGTGCCCGCCCCCACTATCAGCTATTTCAAAGCTGTCCCCGAGGCCATCAGCACCGGCCAGGCTGTCACGCTTAGCTGGAATGTGACGGGCGCCGATACAGTACAAATCTCAACCATCGGTACCGTCGCTGCCGCAGGCAATGTTATAGTTACACCAGTCAATAGCGTTGAATATGAACTTACGGCAACTAATAATGCCGGCAGCACCGCTATGAAGGTCAATATAAAGGTCACCTCATTTAATACGGACAAACCCGATCTGGTCATCACAGACTTTCACGTGGAAGGCGATAAGGCGTATTACAAGATTAAAAATATTGGCGGCGTCTATGCCAAACAGAGCACGACCTTCCTGTATGTTGAAGGTGATAGAAGGGCATCCAGCCTGGTGGATATTTTGGCTGCTGGCGAGGAAAGGGAGCAGTACTTCCCCAATTTTGCCTGGCCTTACGGGACCAACCGCAGCAATAATATCCATCTCAGGATCTGCGCCGACGGCCTCGACCAGATCGGAGAATATGACGAGACCAATAACTGCCTGACGGTAGACTGGTAAATTTTTGTATTTATGTACCCTCTCCCTACCCTCTCCCTTTAAAGGGAGAGGGTTTTTAATTTCTCATAGGGGCTGACGCCCATCGGCTTAGCGGTTTCAAACTTTTTAAGAAACTCCTCGTAAGAGAGTTTGAAAAACAGTTCCAATTCCGGCCTCGGCTTTACGGCTACCACCTGCTTGTCCTTGATCCAGGTTTCAGTGAACAGCTGCCGGGCTATCGCATTTCTTTGCTCGTGACTAGCTCCTTTCCATGCTGCCGCTACGGAGTTAAGGAAGGTCGCTAGTCTCTCCAAAATCGTGCCATCAATCTTTGGAATACTTAGTCTGTTTAAATTGACTAGTATTTCCTCTTTTTCCGCCATGTATTTCTTTTCGGTGATATCTCCCCAGGCAAACAGTTTCTTTATGCGCTCAAGCCGAGCTTCAAGATGAGCACGTTTTTTCGTGCTATCGTCGTAAGCTCCGAGCAGTTTCTTATGTGCTTCAAGGATCTTTTCTTGATAATCGCCTGGGATGTGGAAGCTTTCCAGGTATCGCCCAATCTGGCGGTCGTAGACTTCCAGCAAGGTGGATTTCTGAGAGCAAGCCCATCCCTTCACCTTGTTGGCACAGAACATCCGTTTTTTGCCATCCGCGCTCGTTCCGGTATGTATTCTGCCTTTGCAGTGCCAGCAGTAAGCAATACCAGTTAGTGATGACACAGAGGTATTTGACGGATGGTTCTTGGGCGCTGTCCTGTTGCGCTCCCTGGCTTCCTGCGCCCCTTCCCAGATTTCGTTGCCGATAAATGGCTTGTGCCTTGCCTTAACCCAACCGCCATTACCATCCTTGAGATACCCGATATAAAACCTGTTCTGCAGCATATAGTAGACGGTATCCTTGCAAAAGGGATGCTTCCCCTGATTACCAGACGTCTTATACCCCGCTGCGTTAAGAGCAATGGCTACTTCCCTTGCACTTTTCCCCTGCGCCGCTAATTCAAAGGCCATTACCAACCCCGAATATGTATCGGGATTTGGTAGGGGAACGCCGTCCTCACCCTTCACTGCACCAAAAGGCAACTGGCCGCAGTAATAACCTTGTGCCCTTCGTTCGTTCCATCCCTTCTTGGTTTCCTGGCTGAGATTGTCCGAATAGTACTGGGCAAAAGCACCCAGCAAGGCTAGAAGGACTTTACCGATAGGTGTCGTGAAGTCCATCTGCTCGCTAATTGACAGGAACGAACAGCCGGCACTATTAAGTTTGTCGAAGTACTCCAATGTGATGCGCAAATTCCGGGAGAAACGATCTAGCTTATGTACCACCAGGACGTCGAACTTATTCGACAATGCATCGGCAACTATTTCCTTGAAGATCGGACGCTTGTTAATATCCTCAGTCCTTGCCGATTTGCCCTCTTCAATGTATTCCTTGAATACGGTCCACCCCTTGGCTTCAACCAAGGTATTGAAGGCTCGTACCTGTGCATCAATGCTGTAACCCTCGGTTTGTTCCTCCGTGCTTACTCTTGCGTATAATGCAGCTCTCATTTCCTTTGCCTCCTACGCTTTTTTCGCCCATCTTCCATCTCAGCTGGCCCTACAAACTTTATGAAAATCCAGGGCTGGAGGTCAGCGTGGTAGCTCTCAAAGTGATATTGAAGGCTTGCCTTCCTCGTAAACTTTCTGCCGCAAGCACCGCATTGCCAACTAAAAGGATTCTTACGAGAAGAGCTGTCTGAGTAAATTTTGTGTGGGCGTTCTCCTTTCATGATATTTATAATATAAATCATTTCAGAAAGAATTGCAAGTCGATCTGAGTGTGCTGTGAGCACGATTCATGAAAGGAAGTGCGGAGGAGACTGGAATGAGAGTGTGGCGGCAAAGGCGATACAGGCGGTAATTAAACGATGCTGCTTATCTGTCTTTTTTGATCGATCACACAAAACAGGCTTTTGTTGGCTGCGCGGTAGATCCTACTGTATAAAAGCAAGAACCTTTTCACTATCCTTTAACCTTTCTGGAAATGAGACCCTCTCATCATTTTCGGATACACTCTGATAATAAAAGGCGACTATCCCTTGACAATACGTATCGGTTGTGGTAATATACGTATAGTGGAGGGATAAAATGACACGAAAGATTAAAAGCCCAATGGCAGAATTTACGGATAGAACTTTTGAAAGGCACTTTCCTGATAATGAAGCTTGTTTGGAATGGCTGAAAGATTATCGTTGGCCGAATGGTATTGAGTGCCCAATTTGTAAGAAGGTTACTAAGCATCATAAGATGCCGAATAGGCCTTGCTACAAATGTGATTATTGCGGTCATGACGTTTATCCAATGGCTAACACCATCTTTCACAAGTCCGAAACTCCACTTAGGACTTGGTTTCATGTTATGCAGTGGATTGCTACCACTCGCTCCGGTCATTCTGCCAAAGAACTTCAACGCAGGACTGGCGTTACCTACAAAACAGCTTGGAGAATGTTTAAACAGATTCGCACACTTCTTGACGAAAATCCTGGCATGCTCAAGGATGAGGTTGAAGTTGACGAAACCTATATTGGCGGCGCACATCATGGCCCTCGCGGTCGTGGGGCGGAGGGTAAGACGGCAGTTATTGGGATCGTCCAAAGGCATGGCAAAGTCACGAGTAAGGTTGTTACCGATACCAAACGCTCTACAGTTATGCCACTGATTCAAAAGAACGTGACCAAGAAAGCTATTATCTACACTGACGAGTATCCTGTCTATGACGGTATCGACAAACTTGGCTATAGGCATGAGGAAGTCAACCATTCCAACGGTCAATACGTCAACGGAAATGCCAGCACCAATACCGTTGAGGGTTATTGGTCTTTGGTCAAGCGTGGAATAAGCGGTGTTTATCATGCTGTCAGTCCGAAGTATCTTCAGTCATATCTGAATGAATATCAATTTCGTTACAACCATCGTCTTGAGGAATGTCCGATGTTTCTAACGATGCTTCATCAGATTCGGTAGACCGTGGCTGCGCTGCCGCTCTTATTAGCTCGTGAAACTGACCTACTGTTATCTTACGTTTGACTATTTTACGCGTCATTAATTACCTCTTCAATTTGTTGGAATAGTAAAAGGCTTTGATGGATATGAACCTTTATCTGTGTTCACAACTATTTTTGCACTATGGCCCTTTTCTTCATCAGTAACCCCTAAGAAATAAGTCCAGCTACTAGCCCAATCGGAAAAATTTCCAATATTAAAACTGTGCGCCTCAAAAGCTGGCCGTGTTGATGTGATGGGTAATGGCCTACCTGTAATCGCCAACTCTATTGAATTAACCTGCACTGGGATGCCCATATATAATTCCACTCTAAGAAACAAGACTGGTTTCCCATTTCCATCATCTGGATAATAGTTGCCGGGTCCGGTTGGCGAGATATTGGTATTAGGAAGAATAAATTTAGGATCAAGTGCCCTGACCTCCCAAATACCAAGTAATGGAGAACTATTATCAGAAGATCGATTATTCAACTGATTCATAGCTAAATCCCTGGATGCCTCCGCAGCTTTTTGAAGTGCTTCCGCACTGTTTTGAGCCTGTTTTGCACTATTTAGGTCTGTATTCAACTTTTCAATACTAGCTGATGCAGTTTGATTGTCCGATTTAATCTGCTGTTGGTCAGTTTGGTAGATGTTGTATGGCACAACAAAAATCACTTGGACTAATACAGCTCCCGAAATAGCTCCCCACATGATCCACTTCTTAAGATCGCTCATCTTTGTTCCTGCCCCCGACTTGAATCTACTGAGCAGCAAGCGAGCCAACCAAGCCAAAACGAACCCCAGGGTACCTCCGCCAATGAGTTCACCAATGCCCCAGACGGAGAGTATGTGAACAAGAAATAAATTCCCCCAAGTAGACCAAAAACTGCCCCAATATTCCACGTTCTCATTTTACCATGCCCCTAGTACGTATTGTCAAGGGATAGTCGCCTAATAAAATGATTCTTTTAGATCAACCGCCGATTCTTGTCGATAATATATAATACCGTGCGGCCATATCAATCCCTGCGGTATCTGATTCCGAAACAGTTCCTCGCACAGAAATATACTAAAACAAAGAGGAGGGATGTGTCCGGCATTCACTGAACCAGTACATCATGTGGGGGAGTTTTGGTGGTAGCAGTATAATAAAGAGCGTCGTCACGAAGCTTTGGGGAAGATGTCTCCATGGGAATATTCATTGGTAACGGCAAAAGCTAATGATCCGCAAAAATAAGAGTACGACTAGTTCAGCAAAGGGGATGCCCTCAAAACAGTTCTACGGATCCCCGAACCTTCTCTATCTCCGTCTGTATGCAAACAGGGCCTTCTTAAATTCAATCTCATCAAAATCCGGCTACAGCGCAGAAGTGAAGTACAACTTAGAGTAGGCGGATTGCCATATCAGAAGGTTGCTGCCCTGCAGATACTCCAGATAAAGTATCCAGAATGTCATGATGAAGTCAACATAAGGCTATGCCAATCTAGCGCTCCGTAGAAAAACAAGTTATCAGTGTCCTAAATGATATTACCGGTCATGTTATGAATCGTACCCTTCCTGGAGCGCTAAAACAAGCGCTGGATATTCTTGGTGGCGGTGTTGTTACTCCTGAAGACGTAGCCCTTGGTGTAAAATTTGCATGTGGATGTAGAGATGGTCTTTTCGGGGGGGGGTGACTATACTGGGCTGGACACCAATTTATTTGTCTCTCAAACGTTGGAAAAGATCGGGGGAAAATGCCTTGTGCCCAACACTGACCTGGCTGCTGAACTGGTAAAAGAAGGCTGGTTTGGCCGGAAGGTCGGCAAAGAATTTTACGATTGTACAGAGGATGGGAAACGGCAAAAAATGATACAATACGGCGAGAAAATTAAGGAGGACACACAAGTGGCAGAACGCATTTTCACTGAAAAAGAGCTTAAAGAGCTCGGTATCAAGACCTATGATTCTCTGAAAGCAGCTATTGATGCTGGTGACAAGGAAAAAGCCAACAAAAAGGGCAAGTATATGTACAACACATTTCTGGCTATGCATGAGCTATACGTTGATTGGGTTACCTATTTGTTGACATATATTTATAGACAATATGGTGATTCTGTAGTCAAAGATGCTCTCGATCAATCTTACGGCAAGATAATCAGTCCGGTGATCAAAATGTACGACAAAGAAAGTAGCTTACGCAATAAAGTCATGTTGGCTATTGGCACATTTCAAGGTCACCTAGAAAACGTTAAGATCATTGAGGACGATGAAAAATTCGTTTTTGAGGTTAATCCATGCGGCAGCGGGCAGCGGTTGGCTCGCCGTGGCGGCTACAAGCCACCGATGAATCTGGCAAAAGTGAAAGAAGCTCAGCTTATGACCTTTAATATGAAAGACTTCCCAATATATTGTATTCATTGCCCGCTTCATGAATTATATGCTTTCGAGGAGACTGGAAAACCCTGGGTCTTCACCGAACCTCCGCAGGACTGGGACAAGGATCCATGCCGGACATATATGTACAAAGACGAAAAATATGTTCCGGAGAAATACTACAAAAGGGTGGGTAAGAAAAAAGGATAAGTCAGAGAAAGCAGGTAACAGTCGGATTTGTGGATAGGTGCGTTTAATGATGTTTTGAAGTGTGTCCTGAAGTACCCCTTTCTGTTCCAGCTTCTCTAATGACCAGTGGATATCGGCTAAAGCCTTGTCCAAAGCCTCCGGTTTGTTATCTGAAAGGTAAACCACGTAACCCTTTTGCGCACAAACCTGTGCAATCCCGTGTCACATTGCACCGGCGCCAACGGCTAGAATATTTTTTATCTTGACTCCTGATTATTCAAGAAATTTAATAGGTTTCATTGTCTTACAAATTCAATAAGTTTAGATTGTTGTTATTCCGAGTAACCTCCTCAATTTTGCGACCGGGATATTAAGAACATAACCTACCTATATTTTATTGTATCGTAATACCAGGTCGATAGCTCTGGCTGCGCCTTCGAAAGAATAATAGACAGGCACGCTAAGGGAAGCGGTTCTCGTGAAATACGCATAAGCATGTGCTGCAACTTCAGGTATGATGCTGGATAAAATTATATAAGCGACGGGCTTTGAATTAAGTGTAGAAACTCTATGTATGCCATCAATCATTCTAATAAATAGGGGGATTACGGTCGGAGGGAAAGCGCCAGGATGAAAGAATGTTGTTAGAAAATCAGTACCTTCCCATCGAGTAACGATATTTGCGGTTTCTACAACCTTATCGACCTCCAATATTATTTGTCCGATATCTATGGGATTTCGCAGTGAATTTCCTGCAACAGTTACAAATGAGCGTATATCCGCCTTAATCTCCTGTGGCAGAGCCGGTACATCTAGGCCGTTTTTTTCGAGCAGGTCTGAAATGGTTACACTGGCACCTCCGGCACCTCCGATAACTACCGTACTTCTGCCCCTGGGCAATGGGAAAAAAAGAAGTGTTACCAGCACATCAGCCAATTCTTCTAACGAATTTACCTGTATTACTCCAAATTGCCTACAGAGCGAATTCCATGTCGTTTCATTACCCGCTAAGGAGCCTGTATGTCCCAGTGTTGCTCGAGCGCCTCCTTTTGTCACTCCGCCCTTATATAGTATTACGGGCTTGACCTTGGTAGCTTTCCCCAGTACTTTTTTAAATCTTATTCCGTCTTTGATGCCTTCAATGTACATGGCTATTATCTTTGTATCGGGGTCATCTGTAAGATATTCAAGAAAGTCCGTCTCATTCAGGTCGCATGCATTGCCGATACTGATGACTTTGCTGAACCTGACGCCGCGCCAGGACGCTAAATGCTTGATTAACATTACAGTATTGCCACCACTCTGGCTTATGAAACCGACCGCACCATTCTCCTGTGGAAACCCCGGTTCGAAGGAAAGGTGCGATTTTGGACAATAGATGCCAAGGCAATTGGGGCCGATTATCCGTATGCCTGTTTTTCTGGCCAATTTAGATACTTCGGTTTCTAGCCTTATCCCCTCTTCCTCACCAGTCTCGCTGAAGCCTGAAGTACATAAATGTACGACTTTCACACCTTTGACGGCACAATCCTTTATCAAATCAGGAGCGGCGCTGGCCGGCACTGTGCTTATTACGTAGTCAACCTTGCCCGGTATCTCAGCAAGGCTCTGGTAAACCTTGCGTCCTTCGATTTCGCCGCCGTTACGATTAACCAGAAATATCTGGCCTTTGAAGTCCATCTCAATGAGCGCATTCAGATAATTCCTTGTCCAGTGCTCGGGATTTGAAATTGTTATCCCAACGAGGGCAATTGAGTTGGGGTGGAATAGAAAATCAAACATCTGGTAATTCCGTCCATCTAGCCCATAGTATTTATTTCACCTGTGGATTACGATCACTTGCTTACCCATAATCTGCTGAACACGATCAAGTGCTTTTCCCAGTCAAGTTATGTTACCAATAACTTCGCTCAGACATAAATCCAGCGAGTTGATGGTAGTGAGCCACAGAGCCCGACAAGTTAGGGACCAGGGTAATACGAGCCTAACATCTTATGAAGGCTAACCCGTAAGATAGTCTACCATGTATAAAGCTGCTGCCCGCCGTCAATAACAATAAATTCGCCTGTAATATATCCCGATTTGTCTGAGGCCAGAAAGGCCGCCAAATTGGCGATGTCCTCTGGTTCAGCTAGTCTTCGAATTGCAGCTCTTCTCTTATGACGTTCCAAAATATCCGGGGACAAAGTCAACATTGGGTCTGTGGCAATCGCCCCAGGACAAATGGCATTTGCCGTAATCCCATATTTACCCCCTTCCATAGCAAACGTCTTTATCATGGAGATCAATCCGCCTTTGCTGGATGCATAGCTGACTTGACTTCTGCTACCCATCAATGCGGTAACAGAAGATATATTTATGATGCGTCCCCATTTCTGCTTTGTCATGTTAGGGAACACCTCTCTTATCCAATAGTATGGCCCAGATAAGTTTACATCAATATCTCGTCGCCATTTTGTTACGTCCATTTCACTACCAAGAGCTAAGTTAGTCGTTAGGGCAGCGTTGTTGACCAAGATATGTATGGTCTCAAATATGACCAGGGCTTTTTGCACGGCTGCTTGTACTTGAGAATATTCACCCTGATCTACGGTGAGTGCCAGAGATCTGACGCCCTTGCTTTCAACCTCTTGGCTGATGCTCTTAGCACCATCACCGTTAATATCAGCACAAATAACATTGGCTCCTTCGTCAGCCAGTGTTAAGGCGATCGCTCTGCCGACGCCCCGTTGAAGGGCAGTTCCAGTGACCAAAGCATTTTTCCCCTTCAGGTGTAAATCCATATTTATTCTCCTTACTAAGCATTATGCGGGTTTCTGTCTTCCCACTCGCTCATATACCTTTGCAGGCACATCCCTGCGATTCTTGTATATGCAGCACTCACACGCTTCGGTAGCCATTTTGTCGGCCGGATTGGACACATACACCGGCTCTCCAATCCAATCTATCGCCAACTGCTCCTGTATGGGGGCATGACAGCAATATACGGGAAAATCGGTAGTTTGAAACGTAAGAGCATCGGGGTTTTGCAGCATGGCAAAACTGCATGGGGGACCGTACTTTCCACTTTCAAGCAACAGCTTCCCTGTACATCTAGTCCCCTTTACGGTGACCTTCTCGTCATCTTCAGTGATCTCAAATGGTTGCCCATGACCTCTTACACCCGCAATAAGCATCTCAACGCGCTTACGGAAATCCGATTGTTGATGGAGTTCAACAGATCCCTTCAAGTACGTCGCTACCGCCTTTTTCATGGATTCGTATAGAGCGTTTTCTCCATGGTTTTCGTATATGTACGTCATCAAGGCTGTCAGCCAATCTCTATATAAGTCATGCATAAACATAAATTCCTGGTACATTCGTTTACTTAGTCCTTTCGCACTTTTCAGGTCGCCTTTATCAATAGCCTCATGAATGAGGTCCAGAGTCAAGCGACCCATCTCTTTCAATTCCTGATTTGTAAATACCTTTTTCTTCAACGGCGTTCTCCTTCTTTATTCAATAGGCCATCTTGCGGCAATTTTCAACAGAACAGCGCCCGAAATCAGATGCACTCACCTACGGCGCACCAAAACGTTGACTATAGCGGATAAACCTATCCATTGCTCTGGCTGCACGTTCGATTGACTGGAATACTGGAATGCCGGATTTCAACAGTCTGGCACACTCGTACTTTGCGAGATCTGCCGCCTCACTGCTACCTATATAATGAAATACCGCCACAATCGGTTTATCCATGAAAGATTTTAATTGGATGCCGCAATCTACATAGTATTGGATAGGAAGCTCCCTCTCTATTAAAGACCAGGTGTCAAAGGCCACCTGCAATATCAGTAGGTCGATGCTCATGCCCTCAACTACCATCTTGATAGTATCTATAAGTTCTTCGGCACCCAGAATGGGCATCAGATCCAGCGGGTTCTTAAAAATATTGCCGGCTTCTGCCCCGAATATATTCTTCAGTTTTAGTCTTAAGTCGGCGGGTATCGGTGGTAATTCCAACCCAGAGATAGCACAATCATCGGCAGCTTTTACGGTAGCTCCTCCGCCGGTGCCAAAAATCAACGCTTTTCGCCCTTTCGGAGGTTTAATAGTGAGAAACAGCATGGTAAGGTCAACAATTTCATCTACACTTCCCGTTTGAATCGCGCCGGTTTGTCTAAGCAGGTACGGCCAAAGCGCTTTTGCGCCGGACATTGCGCCAGTATGTGATCCCGCGGCGCGGTTCCCTTCCTCGGTATCTCCAGCCTTAAAGATAATCACTGGCTTGGATTGCGAGGTTTCACGCAATAGTCGAAAGAATCTCCTGCCATCTTGTACGCCCTCTATGTAGGCAGCTATTATTTTTGTATCTGCATCATTGGCAAGATATTCTAGTAGATCACACTCGTTTACATCCACCGCATTGCCGTAGCTGACCACCTTGCTGCAATAGATCCCTTTATTGGTGACCCTGCGGACAAAGTAAATAGCATTGCCGCCGCTTTGTGAAATAAAACCAACTGCTCCCGATGTCCTTGGAAATCCTGGCTGATTCGGCAAATCCCGAGCAAAAGACAAACCTGAGGCGGGACAATATACTCCCATGCAGTTAGGCCCAATGATTCGAATTCCATGTTCTTTTGCCATTTCATAGATATCCGCCTGCAGCCATTTACCCCCTTCGTCTTCTATCTCGCCAAATCCCGCAGTAAAGAAATGTACGATCTTTACTCCGTGCTCACCACAATCATTCAGCAACTGCTTTGCATATTTGGCAGGTACAGCGGAGATTACGTAGTCAATAGGCTCCGGAATGTCTTTGATATGCTTCCAGATTTTTATGCCCAGGATCTCGCCACCTGACGGGTTTAGCGGATATAGAGAACCTGGGAAGCCAGCATTGAGAAGAGCTTTGACAAAATCACGCCCCATATTAATGCCACTCTCATCGTCTGAAACGCCAGCGACGGCAATTGATCTTGGTCGAAACATGAAGTCGAGAGAAGAACTGACTATTGAATTTTGCATGAACTATCACAGCCCGAGGTATGTTTTCTTTAGGAACTCATCTGCGAGTAACTGCTTTGCAGTTCCCTCAGCCATAATATGCCCCTTGGTGATGACATAGTTTCTGTTAGTTATCTTGAACGCATAGCCGACATCTTGTTCGACCAGCAAGATAGTCAGCCCCATCCCATGAATCCGTGCTAGGCGGTCAAATAATTCATTTCTAAATTTCGGTGATAGCCCGGTCGAGGGTTCATCAACCAGCAAACATTTTGCTTGTGACATTAATGCCCGCCCTATTGCAAGCATTGTCCGCTCACCACCAGAGACCGTCCCCGCTATTTGTTTTGCTCTACTTTTCAAAATGGGAAAAAGCTGGTAAACAACATCGAGGCTCTGCTTGACCTGTTTGTTGTCGTTAACCAGATACGCTGCAATAGTAAGATTATCTATTATGGACATTTCGCGGAAAGGCCTGCCCCTTTCAGGACAAATAATCAGACCTCTTTTGGCGATCTCGTACGGAGGCAAATTGTCCATTCTTTCGCCGTCAAAAGTCACCATGCCTTCGATGGTAATGCGCCCTGATTTTGTACCCTTGAATGCTTCCTTCTCCCATTTGACTAAGCCCGCTATAGTGCGAAGCAAAGTACTCTTGCCCGCCCCGTTGGGTCCCACCAGGCTTACCATCTCTCCCTTGTCCACATGGATGTTAATCTTATTTAGCACCTGAGCTGTATCAAAAAAGACATTTAGATCTTTGACTTCAAGATACAAGTTCGTTAACCTCCACCCCGATATAAGCCTCGATTACACGTTTGTTCTTCACGACCTCGTCCGGCTTATCTACAGCGATGATTTGTCCAAGGTCCAAAACAATGACACGATCTGCAATCTTCATTAATTCAGCAAGTTTATGTTCAATAATTAGCATAGCTGGTCCTTCGCTGTGCAATCTGCCAAATCTGCCTCCTTTGTGAAGCCGCTTGATTGACTTGACTATTAGATTGGTCTCAGCCGGATTCAGACCGCCGAGTGGTTCATCTAGAATAAGCAACTCCGGCTCCGTCGCTATTGCCCTGGCCATTTCAAGGCGTTTGAGATCGCCATGGGACAAAACTGACGCAGGTTCCGCCGCCAGGTCACTAATGCCGCAGAACTCAAGTGCATCCCTTGCCCTCACTTCGGCAGTTTTGACCCAGTCCCCTGCTCCCTTGGATCGTGGGCTCAAGGTGGATACCAGGACATTGGCAAGCACAGGCAAATTTCGAAATGGTTTCACAACTTGAAATGTTGTCGTCATGCCCATGGTCACAATTTTATGAGTGGGCCATCCAGTTATGTTGGTACCTTTGAACCATATATTGCCGGAAGTAGGTTTTATAATGCCCATTACCAGACGCGTAATTGTTGTCTTGCCTGCGCCATTGGGACCGATTAAACCCACGATCTCGGCTCTATTGATTTCGAAGCTCGCATCGGCGACCGCCCTTAATTCGCCAAAATCTTTCTCGAGATGTTCTACCTTGAGAAATGAAGACTCCATCTTATTCCTCCATCTCCCTAAGTTCCCTTCTGGATACTTTGCCTACGTCTGTCTTTGGAAGTTCACTAACAAATTCAATGATCCTGGGGATTTTATAATGCGCCAGCTTATCTTGACAGTACTCAACAATAGCAGTTTCAGTTATCTTGCCCCTTGCATCAGCTTCCAAAACCACGAAGGCTTTGATATTTTCCCCAACTTGTAGGTCGGGTACACCGATAACGCCTACTTCTTTTATAGAAGGGTTCATTTTGAGTACTTCTTCAATCTCACGACCGTGAACTCTGTATCCCTTGTATTTGATAAGGTCCCTTACTCTATCATAAACATAGAAATAACCATCCTCATCCATTTTCCCGAGGTCGCCTGTGCGGAACCATATTTCTCCGCTTAGAATAGCCTGAGTTTCTTTCACGGCATCAGGTCGTTTCCAATAGCCCTTGCATATGTGTGGCCCTCTGACAACGATCTCTCCAATTTCCCCGACTGCGACTAACTCATCTTTCCCTGGCTCAACCACCGCTGCCTGAACATTCGGAAGTGGAACGCCTATGGAACCATAACGCGGTTTCCCATAGGGACTCCACATACTGGAACCTCCTTGCTCAGTGGACCCGTAAAAATCATGCAGTTTGGTTCCTGTTTGCAATTCCCAATCCTTTGCGGTAGCCTCATGGAGGGCATCAGCGCCGGAACCCACAACCTTCATTGAGCGCCAATCGATAGATTTGGTCTTGTCATAGTTCTTAAGCATCTCGAATACAGTCGGGGCACCACCAAAGAATGTTACATTGTAATTTCTAATATTACTTATAATGTCATCGAGAGCAGGAGTAGTTAGGATTGTTTGCGTCCACCCCCAGAAAATGGCGGTGACAACCGCCCATATCATGCCACCAATATGGAAAAAAGGCATGAAACTTAGCATCACCTCTTTGCCTTGCTCAAGTGGGTAAAAGTCCTCTATCATCTCAACATTTGATGTCAGGTTGGAGTGTGTAAGCATCACGCCCTTCGGCAAACCTGTTGTTCCACCAGTATAGGGAAGCACGGCGATGTCTTCAGTTGCATCTATATGTATTGCCGGTGGATTTGGGGAATATTTCTTTAACAGGTCCTGCAGTTTATAGTATCCTTCCTTCATTGATATCGAACGTGATGGAACAGCCATTTTTTGATACACATTTTTCAACACGCTTTGTCCAAGAATCCTCGTAGACGCTGGAAGTGACTCGCCGATATTTGTCAAAATGGTGCTGTTCAACTTAACTCCAGTCCTTTCTACCTTCTCCCACAAGATGTCCTGGCATACAATCGCCTTGGCGCCGCTATCCTCTAGCTGGTGCTTAATTTCGGAGGAAACATAGACAGGACTTATGGGTGAAATTATTGCCCCGGTCTTAAGAGTGCCATAATATGCAATAATAAACTCTGGAGAGTTCAAGAGCAGGAATGCTACCACGTCTCCTTTTCTAATTCCGAGATCATGCAAAGCTGTGGCGAACCTATCAACTTTTTCTCTTATCTCCTTAAAACTTATTTTCCTGCCATAAAATATAATGGCCGTTTTATCCTTCCATTTATCCGTGGCTTCATCGAAAGCTAGACATAAGGACTTATTGTGAATCGTAACATCCGCCCTAACACCTTCTAGATACCACTTAAGCCAGGGGCGTTGATCGTACGATGTGCTCATGTCAATATTCCTCTTTTTGTCAAATTGCGAACTCCGGGAGAATCTTCAATGTGTTGCGATTCCTCCCTTCTCCAAATGTAGACTTGCGCCGCAAATTCTGCACTTCTTTCTGGTAAATATATTTATCACTTTGCATCTCAGACAGGTGACTTCGATATGGTCCCTGATCCACGTTGTCAGCCCTATAGGCATGAAAAGGAGAACGAGTATCAGAACAAGAGCCTGGACGATTATCCTTATTTCCTCCCCAATTACGTTGAGGCGAAGCAGTTCAACAAGGGGATAAAGAATGAACACTCCCACTACCGCCCCGTAGACGGTACCGATACTACCAAAAATCGACCACAGTATTGGATTAAATGATAAAGTCAAAGTGAGAGTTGACGGCCCAGCCACTCTGATCAGGTGCGCATACATGGCGCCTGACAATCCGGCGAAGAAGGCGCTCATGGCAAAAGAAAACACCTTGTACAGGGTCGTATTTATTCCAGAGGTGCGTGCGGCGATTTCATCTTCCCTGATTGCGCGCATGATAACCCCGGTTCTTATGAACCTGCTCTGTGTATCAGTAAATTTCCACATTATGAAAACTGATATAAGCATGGTTATAAACATGATATAGTAATTGCCTATCGGAGTGGCAACCAGGCGGCTTAGGCCGGAAATCCCCATTTCCCCCCCGGTTAAATCGGGAAATAGCATAACTACACCGTTTAATACTACCGGAAACGCAAGAGTAACCAATGCCAGATAAAACCCTCGCAGCCTAAGGGCAGGAAGGCAAACGATCAACCCTGTAAATACGGAGAACAGCGCACCCATTAGAACTGATATATATGGTGATATACCCAGATTTACGTTGCACAAAGCTGTTACATATGCGCCAACGCCAAAGAATGCCGCATGCCCCATATTTAGCTGCCCCATGTATCCGCCCAGAATATCCCAACTTGCGGCAAAGATCGCAAATAGGCAGGCAAACGTGAGTATCCGCATTACGTAGTCACTCGCTACTAGGGGTATCAAAGCAAGGAAAATAATACACACAAAGAGTATCATTCTCCATGGGATTTCAAAAATATTAAGTTTGAAAAAGTAAAAATTATTGAGAAGGAATTTACGCATTATAGCCTTTCTTCCTCAAAAGCGACTCCAAACAAACCCTCAGGCCTGAAGATAAGCACCGCCACCAGGGCTAACATCGAAGCTACTCCTCTCAAGAACCCACCTTGGGGGACAAATGTAACGACCAGGACCTCCGCAAAGGCTAGGATGAGTGCCCCGAAAATACTTCCCTTAATACTTCCCAGTCCACCAAGTACTACCGCTGCAATGATTACTGTCAGTGGGCTAAGCCACATATACGGCTCAATTGAAAATAATGGAAGTATAATCGCGGCGGCTATACCCGCAAGTGCAGCGGAAATCCCTGTGGTTATTAAGAGTATCCGCCCCACATTGATCCCCATTACGTTGGCTATCTCGGTATCCTGAGAGACTGCCCGGATAGCCTTTCCAAGTTTTGTCTTTGCCAGAAGTGCTATTAGCCCGAACAGAATGACGGCAGAGGCAACAATGGTAAAGACGTGCTGATCTGAAATCCTAACCCCACCTATCTCAAAGTATCCCTGAACAAATGGCTCGATACCACGAAGCGAGGCCTGGAAAATATTAAGTAGCGTTTCTTGAATAAGCAATGCTAAGGCGAATGTAACCATCATGACTGCAAGCGGTTGCTCCTTAACACGGTTGAGAACCAAAATATAATAACCTACTGCTACGATCACGACTGAACAGATTGCTAGTATGGCGCTGAATATAAGCCCGTAGCCGAGAATTGAAGAGAAGGTGTATACGAGAAAACCGGTAAGCATATAAAGTGCCGTATGGGCAAAATTCGCCACGCGGGCAACGCCAAAAAGTAGCGAAAACCCTGCAGCTAGAAGAGCATAGTAACCCGCTGTCGCAAGCCAGTTAACCAAGAATAATATTAGTGCCATCAGTTCTCCGTTTTACCAAAGCTCGAATTTTTGATTTGTATCAACATAAACGTTCAATTCGGCAAAGCTACAGAAAATCACGATGATCATGTTTAGTGTTTACGACTTCAATAAGATCCCTAGTATGCTATCTGAACTGGGCATTTGAATTTGAATGCCCAGTTCAGATTAATAATCTGTTTTTGTTTATTGATGGTTTTACCGGGCCAAAATTTACTTCTTCTTCCAGTAGTCTACCATCCATGGAGGCAACGTGAGGTCTGTGGTTCCGTCATACCTGACCTTTTCGAGACCGGGAGTGAAACCCATTTGAATGAGAACGTCGCTTACAGGTTTGCCATCAGGAAAATATACCGACATTTTCCCGTCAAGCCATTGGTAGCTAACCATGGTTCTAAATCCCGGGCCAACAGTGCCGTAATGAGGGGGTTGCTTATCGCCCTGCCCATAGAAAGTCAATCTTCCGTCCGTTACTTCCACATCAGTTTGTTCTAACGCAGTCACCAATGCATCGCTATCAAGCGTGCCCGCTTTTTCCAAGGCTGCCTTTATTGCAGATATGGCGCCCTCAGCAAACGGAGAGGAATAGCCCGGCTTTTCATTGAATTTAGCCACATATTTGTCCCAGAATGGAATTGTCTTGCTGGACATTGAGACACGCCCAATCGTATCATACCCGGTCACATAGTTGACTGCTCCGCCGGATTCCTTCCAGAATCCCAACCGCTGAGTCTCCGTTATTGATCCTGCTATAATCGCAGGGATTTTAAGCTTGCCGTATGCATTGACCAAAGCGGCTCCTCCCTGAGCGCTCATGTTTGTGAATATTATATGCGGTTCCTTGGCTGCCATGGCAGTCGCCTCAGAGAACAGGTCATTGGCGTTTGCACTTGGTCTCCATACACCGACAACTTCCATCCCCATCGCTGGAAATATTTTTTCGGCCAGACCCTGCCAGACGTCCCCAAAAGCTACCTTATCGAAAGCCACTGCTACTTTTACCCTATCAATTCCAAGGTCCTGCTTTATTTTTTTGGCAACAGCATCGGCATCGGCAAAAGAATATCCGGCGATCGATATGTCCGCCGAAAAACTTGGTTTAAAATAATACTTATATCGTTGGTAATTGCTTCTAACTTTCTCGGCAGGTGCTGGCACACCGGACCCTGTATCGAAGTATATTACCTTATGATCCATCATGACTTCTTGCATGGCCAATACCGCCTCCGTCCTGATTCCGCCTACCACAAAGTTACATTTGTCAACGGTCACTGCCCTTTCTGCCGCGCTAACGGCATCGTCAAGGCTAATAAACTCGTTTGTGTCGTATTGAATCACCTTGACTGTGTAGGTATCCTTCCCGACTTTTATGCCGCCACCCTCATTTATCATGTCCGAGGCAATGACTGCCGCATTCCATGTTTGCTGGCCAAGGGCAAACTTCATCGGCCCCAGTATGCCAAACTTCAATTCCTTTGGAGTAGCCTGAGGGGCGGGTGTTTGCTGCTGAGTACAACCAAAGGCGATAGACGTTGTAATTAGCAATAGGCTGAACGCAATTAAAACCGACCGTTTCATATTACTACCTCCCATGTATTTTTGGATAACTTTAATTTAAGATAAAGTATAGACATAGATTTTGCCAGACCAAATATGTGTAGTCCTTTAGACTTGTAAGCAGGACTGATGCCGAAAGTATTAGGACAAAAGTATTAATCCGCCAAATATGAGCTACTATGGGGTGGGTGAAGCATGGCCGTTGGCCATGCAAATCATAATTGCCTGAGTCCTATTGGAGACACCAAGCTTACCAAAAATGTCCGCCAGATGAGCTTTTACAGTATTTTCGCTGATCTTCATAGTAGCGGCTATGTCTCGATTCGTAAACCCCTTGGAAGCGAGGCCCATTATCTCTGTTTCCCTGGGTGTTAGACCGTCCCTGCCCATGTTTTGCCTGTTTCTGGTGGAATTATGTATGAAACGTTTAGCAACAAAGAACGCAAGATTTGGATCTACTACCGCGATTCCTGCGTTCACTGCACGTATAGCGGGCACTATCTGTTCAACGGGAGCCGTACTGACCAGATAGCCGGCAACTCCGACTTTTATGCCCTCTATGAAATTTGATATGTTTTCTTCCAAGTCGGACAACAATATTATTTTTGTCGCAGGATTGGCATCTCTAATTTGCTTTACTATATCCAACCAACCATAAAAAATATTATTACCAATATCCAGAATATTTATTTGAGGCTTCAATTCACGGTTAAGATTAATAAACTTGATGCAATCTCTGACCTCACCTAGGACATTTATATCCTTATAATGTTTTAGCAATTCCTTCAAAGTGTAGGAAGTATAAGAGTTAGTGCTACCTATTAAGACAGTGATGGGAGCCACCGTACCTTCACCTAGTGTCAAATCCACCTTAAGACCATCGTTTTTCGTCTCCGAAGAAATCATTGCTAACCTCCGAAACCGTTATGCCTTAGCCCAAGCCGTTCGAATTCCTTATTTTAGAACGACGGATTAACTAAATGCGCATATCTAAATACCCATCTTCCAATGCTACTATTCTAGGCACTGTTCATGAAAAGTCAAGTTCTGTCATTATTAACAAATCTCATCGTACAGCTAATATAGACTGTTAAGTAAGCCGGAAACTGCCATGGTAGAATTAATACTTTTGGATTAAACCTTTGTTACAGCTTTTCCCAAAACAGAAGAAAGCACTAAATAAAATCGGTCTTCTAAATTTAGTAACAGGTGTCTATGATGTTACTCGTCTTGTTAAGGATCATGTCATTTGTTGCTGGGAATTGCAGGACGGTGAGATAAGGATAGGACTAACATGAAGTTGTTTGAACCTTTCGGATTTTGCAACCTAATGCTTAAAAACAGGATCATCATGGCACCAATGGTGATGGGGATGGCCGAACAGGACGGTGCCGTGTCTAAGCAGACTCTCGAATACTATGCAAGGCGCGCTGCTGGTGGTTGTTCGCTAATTATCGTAGAGGGGACCAGCGTTGACCCTTTTTTGGATGCAAAAGGTTCTCTGAGGCTGGATGACGACAAATTTATTGAGGGGATGACTTCGCTCGTAGAAACGATAAAAACGAAGGAATGCGCGACGGTTCTACAATTAGGTCACCCCGGTAAACAAATGCCAAGCATCGGCGGGAAAAAAACCATTGCCCCATCTGCAATTCCGGATCCAGTTTTCAAAGATGTTCCGCATGAGTTGACTGTAGCAGAAATACGCCAACTGACGGATCTCTTTGTCCAGGCCGCTGTCAGGGCCAAAAAAGCAGGTTTTGATGGCGTGGAAATACATGGGGCCCACGGCTACCTTATTTCTTCATTTCTATCGCCTTTCGATAATGCTAGAACCGATGAATATGGCGGTGATACGTTAAGGCGCGCCAAGTTCGCTACCGATATTGTTAGAGGCATAAAGAAGACTCTGGGCAATTATCCTGTTTTTTTTCGCATAAGTGCTGAGCAATTTACCGATGGGCTGCATCTGGATGAGGCCAAAGCAATTGTGCCTATTCTGGAAAACGCCGGCATTGATGCGATTGACGTATCTGCTGGTAGATATTCAACCATTCAATGGCTTGTACAGCCGATGATGCAGCCACAGGGATGTCTGATACCACTAGCGGCCGAAATTAAACGTGTGGCACGTACTCCTGTAATAGCAGTAGGAAGGATATCGTCCCCTGCCCTGGCCGAGCAAATACTACAGAATGGGCAGGCTGATCTCATTGCCCTTGGTCGCCCGCTCATAACTGACCCCGATTATCCACAAAAAGGACTGGCCGGAGTTGATCTACAGATAAGGCCTTGCATTGCATGCAATACATGTTTTGATACTATCTTTCAGGTTCAGCC
Organism: Dehalococcoidia bacterium; assembly: GCA_050014895.1. GTDB lineage: Bacteria > Chloroflexota > Dehalococcoidia > GIF9 > UBA5629 > JAFGLP01. The sequence continues at coordinate 9,437 of JBEKCL010000010.1, read as the reverse complement.
AGTTAGATGTACGGTAAATCCTGAAATCAGACAGCGACAAAAGGCGGCCCTTACGCTCACCGAGCAGGTGAAAAATATCGTAGTCGTAGGAGGGGGTCCCGCTGGTATGGAAGCTGCGACCAGTTTAGCGGTGCGAGGTCACAAGGTTACTTTATTCGAAAAAGCAGGGCAATTGGGGGGCCAGTTGCTATTAGCTATGGCCGTGCCAGGTAAAAAAGAAACCTTCGGAAATCTAATTGACTATTACAACAGTGAGATCAAACGTCTGGGTGTGAAACTAAAATTAGGTGTAGAAGCCGATGTACGTTTGATCAAGAGAGCAAAACCCGATGCGGTTATCGTTGCCACCGGCGCTGTTCCTTTCTATCCGGACATGCCGGGCGTCCATGATACGAATGTTGTCACCGCGCACGACGTGCTTGGTGGTCAAAGAGTCACGGGAAAGCAAGTCGTCGTAATTGGAGGTTCGCTCACAGGGTGTGAAACTGCATTATTCCTGGCCAAAAACGGCAAATCTGTGACGGTTCTTCGCAGGGGTCCAGTGATAGCTGCTGAATCCGGATGGAGCATGCGGCGCCTGCTCATGGAGGAGCTGAGGAGTGTAGGCGTGACGCTTCTAACTAAGGTTGAATATAGGAGCATTGGCAAGGAAGGAGTGAAGATAATGCGAAATGCAGAGGAACAACTCCTACCGGCAGATACCGTCGTTCTGGCTGCCGGCCTTCAACCTTTGAATGACCTGGCCGCTCAACTGGAACAAAAGATTGGGACTATATTCATTATTGGGGATTGCAAGGACCCCAGGAATGCCGCCGATGCCATTGAAGAAGGACGAATGGCTGCAGTGCAGATTTAATTTTGTTACTGCAGCAAAAAAATAAAAAGATTAGTGAGGGTCAATAATGAAGAAGCGTATTTTTCTTTTAGAAGCCGGACCGGATTTTGAGGACTACAAGAAATTTGCTGGCCCATTTGCTCAACTCGACGAAAACACGGTGGGCAGGATCAAGTCTCCAGACGTTGAACTGGTACATAAATCGTGTCCGCCGGGAATGTGGAAAGCTCCCCATACGACCATAGATTACTTCATGAACTGTCTGCAGTTGCCGTCGTATTGCAAGGGCGCCATCGAGGCTGAAAAGGAAGGCGCAGATGCACTAATTGTTGTTTGCACGGATGATCCCGGCCTTCGTTTCGTCAGACAGGTAGTAGACATACCGGTCATAGGAGAATATGAATCCACTCTGCACGTGGCATGCATGATGGGTTTTAAATTCGGTGTCATTTCTTGGCCAACTCGTCCCTTCATGGCAAGGGCCGAACTACTGATACGGCTTTACGGATTGGAGGCCAACGCCTGCACAAACCCAATCGAACCGTTGCTTGATCCAGGACCCGATGCAGAGAAAGAGCTGGCTTTGCATGGATATACTGATCCCAAAGCATTTGGAGAGAAATACATAATACCCGCCGCCCAGAAGCTGATAAAAAGAGGTGCCGAGGTGATAATAATGGACAGCACCGGTCTAAGCCTGCTTGCAGACAACGCAGGTATTTCTAAGATAGATGACGTTGGCGTTCCCGTGAAAAGCAAATACCATAGCGTGCCGGTACTCAATTGCGTGTCAGTATCGATCAAAATGGCTGAGTTGATGATCGATCTGCGCAGAGCCACTGGAATACCGCCGGTCAGCAGGATTGGGCTTTATCAGAGAGCACAGGATCAAACCAGTCAGGCGGACTTTGACGTGTTCAGACAATTCGCTGAAAAAGACTGGCAGCCATTACCAATGCCACCGATAAAAAAATAGACCAAAGGTTTGATAAGGAGAGTAACAATGAAGACGTATGATGAATATCTAAAGAGCTTAAAAGATGGTAGGGAAATTTATTATCGAGGCAAGAAAGTAGATGACCTCACAGTTCACCCCATATTGAAGCACACGCCAGTGTTTTTAGGTCGTATACATCACGGTTATATGCTAACTCCAGAACAGAATGAGAAATATTTCTTCAAGCATCCCGAATCAGGACTAAAAATCAGCAAGTTTTATAAAATTCCAAGGAGTTCGCAGGATTTACTGGATCGCTTCCAGATGGCCTGGGATTTCACAGCGGACAGCCTTATAAATATTGCACATATTGGCTCGGATATGTTCTTCTCCATGATGATTGCCTCCAAGTACATGGGAGAAGAGTACGCCAAAAGGATGGATGCTTTCGCCAAATATCTTGTGACGGAAAACCCCGTCCTGGCGGGCTGCCAGATGGATGTCAAAGGCGACAGGAGCCTCAGGCCAGGAGAACAAAAGGACCCTGATATGCATGTGCACGTGGTGGAAGAGAGAAAGGATGGCATCATCGTCAGCGGCGCCAAAACCCATGCGTCCTGGGCATATGCAGCCAACGAGCTTTTAGTCATACCGTCCAGAGCTCCAAGAAAAGGCGAGGAACATTTTGCGGTTGGATTTGCCATATCACCGGGTACAAAGGGTATCAGGATGCTTCTGCGCCCTGCACTAGAGCTGGAATCCAGTCAGAGTGATATAGAGCAGGCCAGGCGCAGGACAGCCGGACATTTTACCGAAGCAATGATTATCTTTGACAAGGTATTTATTCCGTGGGAAAGAGTGTTTATTTACAAGGATTTTGCCCAGGGTTCTCGCCTGGCCCTCAACTTTGCACTTTGGCACCGATTTACAGCGGTCTCATACCGCGGCGCACTCGCAACCATGCAGGTTGGAATGGCTAAATTGTTGGCGCAATACAATGGAATAGATGGAGTTGCCCATATAACCAGGAATATCGCTGATTTGATTATGTATGCCGAAATACAGAGAGTGTGCGCCAAAATGGCGGCCCTTGAGTGCAGCATTGAACCCAAGACCGGTATAGCCATACCAAACTCATTGGTGACTAACGTGGGTAAGCTTTATTCCAATACTGGTCATTTTAAGGCTAAACAAGCGGTAATTGATACCGCTGGCGGCATGGCGATTACGGCACCCAGCGGCGAAGATTTTGCCAATCCTTTACTGAAGAAAGACATTGATAAATACCTGGCGGGTCATGATGTATCAGGCATCGATAGATACAAATTGTTCATCCTTCTCAGGGAATCGCTCGGCCTATATGGTGGACTTGAGGATGTGGGAGAACTTCATGCAGAAGGTTCTATCCTGCCCAGTGTAATGGAACTGTACCGCACGTACAACTATGGGCCTATCACCAAGCTAATCAAGCATTATGCCGAAATTGAATAGGAAGCGTGAATGACCGGATTAAATTCAGGCATTGAAAGTGCCTGAATTTAGAATGCTCCGCCGCTTTATTAGCGGCGGATGCAACTGGGCAAACACACATAAATTAGATTGGAGTACACAATGAACTTCCGATTAACTGAGGAACAAGAAAAGCAAAGACAGGAGTTTTATTCGGTGTGCCGGGAACTGGAAAAATCCAAGCCGCCGACTTATATCGGGCTGGAAGCCATGTTTAAACGTGATGAAAACTGGGCATTTCATCTGTCATGCGCCCGGGATTTTGCCAGAAGGAACTGGCTTACATTGGGATGGCCCTCAGAGTATGGCGGTACCGGCACAATGATGGATAAAGTCCTTTTTGCTGAAGCCAGGGGTTATCATGGCATCCCCGGCATGGATTTGGTTGGAGTTCAGATGCTAGCTCCGACTTTAATCTCTGCCGCCACTGAAGAAATCAAAAAAGAGTTCCTTCCGCCAATCGCCAGAGCTGATGTAATGTGGGCAGAACTGTGGAGCGAACCAGACGCCGGTTCGGACCTGGCCATGATAAGAAGCACTGCTACAAGAAAGGGAGATGAGTATATCCTCAATGGACAAAAGACATGGTCCTCTGGAGCCAACCGCGCAGATTGGGGCTTTGGGATTTTTGTTACAAATCCTAATGCTAAGAAACACCACAATATGTCATTTTTGTTATTCAAATTGCGGGCTCCCGGTATAACTGTAAGGCCACTTCTCTATATGGACGGGGAAAGTGCTCTGAATGAGATCTTTTTTGAGGATGCCCATGTCCCGGCAAAAAACATTGTGGGGAAAGAGCATGAAGGCTGGGATGTAGTAAATGTCCTAGCGGCTTTTGAGAGGTCCGGTATGGACCTGCTGATGGAGATGGTACGCTGGATCGAAGAGTTGAGCATATTCTGTAATGAAACGAAGCGAAACGGGAGGCCAATGTCAAGAGACCCTCTTATTCGCAACAGATTGGCGACGTTGGCATGCGAACTTGAGGCAGCTCGCATGCTTGCTTATCGTGTTGCGGACCTGCAAAACAGAAATGAAATGTCATTAATAGACGCGGCGGCAGTCAAGGTATTTTCAAGTGAAATAGGCGAACGCCTTACCCATTTGGCAACTGATATTCTCGGGCCTTATGGGCAAGTGAAATACTCGAAATGGGCTCCCCATAACGGCCTTTGGGAAAAGATGTATCAGGAATGCTTTGTCCCGATCATATCAATGGGCACGAATGAAATACAGCGAAATATCATTGCGTGGTATGGTCTTGGATTGCCGCGTATGAAGTAACTTGCCAAATACGGTCGTAAGTTTACTAAGCATGCTTTCTACAGGGGTGAATAAATGTTCACGAAGTTATTTGAAAAAGGTTACATCGGCAATCTGGAAATTGCCAACAGAATAATTTTGGCTCCCATGCTGACGTGCTATACGAATGGCCCGGAGGTCTCGGAGCGGCTCATCGATTATCTTGCGGCACGAGCCGCAGGGGGAGCCGGATTACTAATTACGGAAATTGCATGTGTAGACCCGTTGGGGCAACTGGAGCACAACCAATTGGCAGTCTATGATGACAAATTTATACCAGGATTGCGCAGGCTATCTGATGCTATCCACCGTAACGGATCGAAAATTGCGATGCAAATCGGCCACGGTGGTCGCGCCAGCCGTTCCGACGTCATCGGCGCACAGCCGGTGTCCAGCTCAGCCATACCACAGGTACGTAGGGGCGAAATTCCCCGCGAGCTTACGGTCATAGAGATTCAAGACCTAGTTAACACCTTCGTCAAGGCGGCGAAGAGGGCAAAGACAGCCGGATTTGACGGGGTCGAAGTCCATTGTGCCCACAATTACCTACTAAGGCAATTTATCTCACGCTATTCAAACACGAGATTAGACGAGTATGGAGGCAATATCGAAAACCGAACCAGATTTGCTCGTGATATCGTACGCCGTATTAAGCAAGAACTGAAGGGTTATCCAATTTGGGTCCGCATCAACGGTGATGACTATGTTCCCAATGGCGGCGTCACGCTTGAAGAGAGCAAAGTAGTTGCCCAACTTTTGGAAGACGCTGGCGCAGAGGCCATCTCCGTTTCGGCAGGTACATATGATAGCCCGCAATTGATATGGTCCACGCAACCGATGTTCCTTCCTCCCGCCTGCATTGTTCATTTAGCGGAAGGAATCAAAAGCTCCGTTAAGATTCCTGTTATAGCTGCGGGAAGGATCAATGCGCCGTCTTTGGCGGAGCAAATACTGTATGAACGCAAAGCTGATTTCCTCGCCATGGGAAGAACCCTACTCGCTGATCCAGAATTTCCTAATAAGTCCGCAGCCGGTAGAATCACGGAGATCAGAAAATGCATCGCAGATAACGAATGCATACACTCTCTCCTTACGAAAGGACTTGTATGTACCGTTAATGCTGCGCTTGGCAGAGAACGGGAATTTGCCGATAAACCGGTGAGCAGACTAAAGAAAGTAATGATCGTGGGCGCTGGCCCTGCGGGTATGGAAGCAGCGCGTGTCGCGACCATGCGCGGACACCAAGTAACTGTCTACGAAAAAAGCGGAGAATTGGGAGGTCAGTTAAATGTTGCTGATAAGCCACCCTTTAAAGGGGATATAAGTCGAATGACGGCATTTTACGATGAAGAACTGGACCGATTGAAAGTGCCAATTATACTCAATAAGGAAGTTACGGTTGACCTCGTTAAAAAGCAAGCACCCGATATCGTAATCCTAGCTGCGGGCTCTTCCCCAGTAGTACTCCCCATCCCCGGGGCTTCCGGCCAAAACGTAGTCACTGCAAATGATGTTCTGACAGGAAAGGCCACGACCGGACAAAAGGCCATAGTCATTGGCGGTGGCAGGGTGGGCGTAGAAATAGCCGATTACCTGAGCACAAAATCGGTGGCTGTTACAATTGTAGAAATGCAAAGAAAAATAGGTTATGGCTTGGGTCTGTCGTTCAAAGATGTGGTGATGAGCCGTTTAAAAGACGGCCACGTGAACTTATTGACCGAGACTACTGCGATTGAGATTAAGGATCATTCCCTGGTGGTTAGCAGGCAGGGAACTACCGAAGTGCTTGAAGCTGACACGATAGTAATGGCAGTTGGTTCAAGACCAAACAATGATTTGGAAAACAAGCTGCCGAGCAAAATCGTAGTATATTCCGTTGGTGACTGCGTGAAGCCGCGCAATATCATTGAGGCGGTCGCCGAAGGAGCTAAAGTCGCTCTTGATATTTGAGCAACACAGGGGGAAATGAAATGATTTTGGATGTGTTCAGCTTGAAAAGTAGAGTTGCGATTGTCACCGGCGCTGGACGGGGCATTGGAAAGGCAATTGCAATGGGCATGGCCGAGGCAGGGGCGACTGTGGTAGTAGCGGCGCGAACAAGAGAGCAGGTAGAAGCCACTGCCGCCGCCATAAATGAAAGTGGTGGCAAGTCTCTAGCTATAACTGCGGACGTAAGAAACAAAGAAAAAGTGGACTATCTGATTAATGAGACCCTTGGTAAGTATGGAAGGATTGACATCCTAGTCAATAATGCCGGGGGTATGTTTGCGGTACAGACAATGGAGATGAGCGAGAAGCAATGGGATGTGATAATCAGTGAAAACCTGAAAAGCGTTTTTTTATGCAGTCAGGCAGCCGGAAAAATAATGATTTCGCAGAGAAGTGGCTCTATAGTCAATATTGCTTCGATTGTAGGTATAGTAGCACAGCCCCTTAATGCGGCCTATGCGGCAGCCAAGGCTGGTGTCATTAACTTGACCAAAACAATGGCGACAGACCTGGCGCCGTATGGCATCAGAGTCAACGGAATCGCTCCTGGCCTGATAATTACTCCAGGCACAGAATGGCTATACGATAAACCCGGCAGCGTGGTAGACCAGATTCCATTGGCACGTGGTGGAAGACCGGAGGACATAATCGGTGGTGTCATTTATCTTGCATCCGACGCTTCCCTTTACGTAACGGGCGAGACGCTAGTAATTGATGGAGGCCTTATTACCAGACCTCCGATTACGCAACCGAAATTGGCACAATGAATAGGTACAAGCACGGCATTCATATTATTAGGAAAATGAGCGAATAAGGGGATTAGTTCATGGCAAAGATTCACTTTTCACTGGAAGGAAAAACAGCAATAGTTACCGGAGCAAGCAGAGGTATTGGCAAGGCAATTGCCCTCGCATTTGCTGATGCCGGGGCTGATGTCGTAGTTGCCAGCCGAACCATACCCGACCTGGAAAAAACCGCCGGGGAAATTCGCCTCAAAGGGAGACGTGCCCTTGTGGTGAAGACCGATATTTCCACGCCACAAGATATAGAGAGCCTCATTGAAAAGACAGTGAAGGAATTCCATTCCATAGATATCTTGGTTAACAATGCAGCCCAACTTATACTGATGCTTCCGTCAATGCTAAGGGATGAAGGGTGGGACAAGATGATTAATACGGATCTACGGAGCTGCTTCATCAGCTCAAGGGAAGCAAGCAAAGTTATGATCAAGAATAGAAGCGGAAGCATCATAAATATTGGTTCGGTTGCCGGGACAATGGCTGTACCGTATGAAAGTGCGTATGCAGTGGCCAAGGCGGGCTTAATTCACCTGACCAAGGTTATGGCCGGTGAGCTTGGTCACTATAATGTGAGAGTCAATTCCATTGAAGTAGGGATGGTAAAGACTAAAATGACTGAGGGCGTATGGAGTAACCCGCAAATAGCCAAGATATTTGAGCAAGGTATACCGATGCATCGTATCTCCGAGCCCGAAGAAATTGCGGCGGTGGCCCTGTTTTTGGCCTCTGATGCCGCCAGTTATGTCACAGGAGCGTCAATCTGCGTGGACGGAGGGGCTTCGCTTGCCGGGTTCAACCCCGATATTCAGGGCATGACTTTGCCCGAGCAATATCGAATACACAGAGAATCTCCTGAATAAATATCAGATTGGAGAAAATTAAATGATATCTTCGAACATGTCACTGAAAAACAAAGTTGCAATAATCACAGGCGCGGGTAGAGGAATTGGCAGATCCATAGCCGTCACTTTTGCTGCTGCGGGGGCCAATGTTGTTGTTGTCGATCTCGATATGCCCGAGACGGAAAACACAATCAAAGCAGTAGAACCGTACAAAATACGCGTTCTTGGCATAAAGACCGATGTAACTAAAAAGGAGGAGGTTGACGCGATGGTGGCCAAAGTCCTGCAGACTTTTGGCACTATCGATATTCTGGTCAATAACGCCGCCATCGAATATTACGTTCCACTAATGCTTATGCGTGAGGATGGCTGGGACAAAACATTTGACGTAAACGTTAAGGGATATTTTCTGTGTGCACAGGCTACGGGCAAAACCATGATTAAAAACAATCGGGGTGTAATTATCAATTTTGCTTCTATGGCAGGTATCCTAGCAGATAAATATTCCGGAGCGTACTGCGCGTCCAAAGCGGCAATAATTCAGTTCAGTCGGTCTCTGGCGGGCGAGCTGGCAAATCACAATATACGAGTAAATTGCATTGCTCCAGGGATGGTAAAGACAAGAATGGCAGCAGCCGCTTTGAAAGATGAAGATACCAAGAATAGATTTTGCGGTCTTATCCCACTGGGACGATTTGCGGAACCAGAAGAAATGGCTTCGGTAGCGTTGTTTTTGGCATCTGACGCGTCCAGTTACATAACCGGCACTACCATCATAGTCGATGGAGGCGTATCGATATCAGGCATGAATCACGATGAATCAGGAAAGACTGTGCCGGCCAAGTACAAGATTTAGTAGAGGCCACTTTGTGCTGGACAGTCTCTGTGAAGTAGAAGTAAAGTAGAAGGAGATTTGGATGGACAGGGTATTCGTAATAGGCGGTGCCGGCTATATGGGCAGAGGAATAGTGCAGGCATGTGCCCAAGCTGGTTATCAAGTATGCATAAATGATATTAGTGAAGAATTGATCAAGAAGTCCATGGCTGCCATAGAATGGTCATTGAGAAAACTGGAAAGTAAGAAGTTATTAAGAGACTCCAGCGAAACAATCCTAAAAAGAATAATAGTGGAAAAAGACTTGGAAGTTGCCTCCACTTCGGACTGGGTAATAGAGACTATAACAGAAAATAAGGAGCTAAAGCTAGCGCTGTTTAGAAAG
>JBEKCL010000009.1:0-33242 GCA_050014895.1 Dehalococcoidia bacterium | reverse complement strand
TGGATGCTCACGATGGTGGATATGGCGCGATTCTCGATAGGACCCAAGTCCGCCAGATAGTAAAAAGAGGACTCTTCCTGCGATTGCTTATGGACGCTCGGGACATATTTTCCAAACAAAAAGCAGCCGGCGTAAAATAGCTCTCATGAAGAAACCACCCGACCAACTTTACGCGGAGCGGCTCCAGCGCTACGTTACGGCCATGCGCAACGGCATGCCGGACCGCGTCCCCCTCCGGCCCTTCGCGGCGGAGATCACGGCGCGCTACGCCGGGTACACCTGCCAGGAGGTGACCCACGACTACAAGAAGGCCTTCGAAGCCGTGATCATGTGCTGCAACGATTTCGACTGGGACGCGGTGGTGCCCAACATGGTCTACGTGTGGACCGGACTCACGCAGGCGATCGGCCTGCGCTACTACGGCATCCCCGGCATCGACGTCGGTCCCGACGTGGGCTTTCAATATCGCGAGCCCGCCGAGCAGGCGGCCTTCATGAAGCGGGAGGAATACGACGAGCTGATCGCCGATCCGGTGCGTTTCCTGTACGAGACCTGGCTGCCCCGGGTCTCGACGGAGATCCGCCCCAAGGGCCAGCCGGCGACGATGCGGCACAACCTCTCGTTCGTCAAGGGCGGGATGTCGATGCTCAGCTACTTCAACGCTTTCGGCCCGCAGATCGAGCGGATGCGGCGCGAGTGCGGCACGGTCTCGGCGATCTGCGGCATGCTCAAGGCGCCGCTCGATATCCTGGCCGACAAACTGCGTGGTTACATCGGGCTGGCGTTCGATCTGAAAGAGGTTCCCGAGAAGCTCTGCAAGGACTTGGTCAAACCCGCATAACTTCAGCCATCGATATTAACGAATATCTTAAATAACACAGTTGTCGAAGATAGGCACCGGGCCGGTGCCTATCTTCGACATTTTTCACACAAGTGGAATGGCAGTGATGCAGGATTACACTATACGAAAGGTGCAGGAGAGTGACCGTGAGGCTGTGGTGGACATCTTCAATTACTTCGTAGAGAACAGCTTTGCAGCTTACCCTGATACCAAGGCAGACTATTCGTTGTTCGACTTTCTTAAGGGCATGTGCCGGGAAGGAATTTTCTATGTTATCGAGAAGCCGGGCGGAGGTATAGCCGGATTCGGTATGCTGCGCCCTTATCAAAGAAGCAATACCTTCGATAGCACGGCTGAGTTAACTTACTTTATCCTGCCTGACTATTCACGCAAGGGCCTGGGGACCAGGCTCCTGGACTTTTTGGAAAAGGAAGCGGAAAAACTCAGCGTGAAATCTTTACTGGCCAATATATCTTCATTAAACAGCCAGAGCCTCAGCTTCCACTCCAGATAGGGCTTCAAGCAATGCGGCCTCTTCGAACGCGTCGGAAGCAAATTCGGTAAGGATTTTGACGTTGTCTGGATGCAAAAATTCATTGACAAATAAAAGCTCACCCCCTTCGCCAGTAGATGCAGAGGAGGTGAGCTTTAAATGGTAGTCCTATCTACTTGATGCGTAAGTGGAAAGGACCGAAATCGAATCCTTTTCCATCTTGATTCGGACTCTGCTGAGTTCCAGTTGAGGCCGTTAAATTATCGGGCCATTCGGCGAGCTCGACGGGCACGGAAATAGCCTGCCCTGCGCGCTGAACCGTTAGCGTAACTTTGTCTCCGGGCATCTTGCCATTCAAGTAGGAAAGTATATCCTGGACGCTGGTAACCGCTGAATTATCAATGGCAGTAACGATGTCCCCACCTGATTTCGGCTCCTGTTGATCATCTGTGCCGCCTCCGACCAGCCCTGCTTTTTCTGCCGGACTGCCGGGGAAAACACTGACAATATAAACGCCTTTCTCTACCGGAAGCTTAAGCTGACTGGCTAAGTCCTTGCTTACCGGCATGCCTTGAATGCCAAGCCAGGCGGTTTTTACAGCGCCGCCCTTCAGCAACTCCGGCAATCGCGTTTTTGCTGTATTTATAGGCACCGCGAATCCGACGCCGTTGGCAGAAGCTTCAATGGCCGTATTAATCCCGACGACCTCTCCGCTTGAATTGAGCAACGGGCCGCCGGAGTTGCCCGGATTAATCGCTGCATCCGTCTGGATAATGTCCGTCATCGTTCGGTCTGTAGACCCTGGAATGGCCCTGCCGGTCCCGCTGATAACGCCGACCGTCACCGAGCCCTGCAGGCCGAAGGGGGAGCCGAGCGCAATGGCCATTTGTCCCGGCCTCACTTTGGTTGAGTCAGCCAGGGTGAGATATGACACATTGGCAATTTTAGAGACATCAACCTGTAACAGTGCTATATCATTGGAACGGTCAGTGCCAACGACCTTACCATCAAGTTGTGTCCCGTCGCTAAGAGTAACCTTGATTGACGACGCATTATCAATTACGTGATTATTTGTGAGAATATGACCCTGTCCGTCAATGAAGAAACCTGATCCTTCTCCCACTTGTTTGGGAAGATTCAGGCCAAATGCACCGGGCAATTTAGAGAGCGGCGACTCCTGTACTTGCTCTATTTGTACTACGGCAGGAATACTTCTATCGTAAAGAGAAGTAACTGAATTTTCATCAAACAACGGCGCAACCTGGCTCGGACCGGCCGCTGATGCAGTATATCCCTGCGGTTTGCTGATTGCGGATCCGGTAGATGCTGTACAACCCGCTAGTAGTAAAACAGTTGCCATTAATACAAGCAGCGGCAAAATCCAGCCTTTCCGTATCCATAAGGAACTATTCCTTGAAAAAGACATCGTGATCCTCCTGATATTATAGTTTCGTTCTTGTTATTATTAAGTCTGCTCTAGCAAGTAATATATATCTAATTGAGGGGATAATTTAAATTGCGGTTCAATTATACGTTCAACCTTATTTTGCTCCAGGTTGACCTGTACCATCCATATTTTTTCATTAAAAATGATCGGCACTACCGCCTGTGTAGCAGCGGGGTTGACCTTTAAAATACTGCCGTCAACGATCGTTATACTCGAAATAGATGAAAATATGGGGAATATTCTCCCTATTGTGGCCCCCTTGTCCAGCATTGCTTTCACTGTCGGCTCGGCACTGGCGATTTTGACTGCGTTGTCCTGTGCCTCCAGCGGTACTTCCGGGATAAACAGGCCCTCAAACCGCTTGGTATTGACTATGGCCCTGCCCGGGATATCTACGTCCGCTTCGATGAAATCGCCCATGCTGCGCCCACACACTACGGTAGCCATTCTTTCCCGCACTTCCACCCGTACTATAATAATATCACCGGTGCCACTTAATCTCTGCTGTATGCCAGGGTCCCTTTTTACGATATCTGCTGCGATCACAGCAGGAGACGGGCTAGCAAAATAAAGAACCACACCTAAAATCGCACCGATCACTATAAGCGTAAGCGAGCTGGCCAGGGCTGTTCTCCACACTGGACCCCTAAACCATGAGACTAATCCTTCCCACCAGGACACGATCCTTCCCTGAGAGTGAGACTGGACCATTACCTTCCGTGTAATGGTACCTTCCAGTAGTGCCTCTTTAAGCCTTGCCTTATGGCTGGCTATCAGCAATTCCGGCAGATCGACATTCTCGAGTCTTTTAAGCAGCTGTTCCTTTTTCATGGATTAACCTTTCTCTTAACTAATAATGTCGCAATAGTTAAAAAGTTGCATTACTGCATTTTTTCTCTAAGCTTCTCTATACCACGATGCAGGAGTGATTTAATCGTGCCTTCTTTTTTACCCAAAATCTCTACTATATCCTTGATCTTCTTTTTTTCAAAGAATTTAAGCACGATCACTTCCTGGTACATGGATGGCAATTCTGCTAATTTTTTATGCAGAAGCAAGAATTCTTCATGCTTGCTCAGTTCTTCCTCAGCCTGGTTGACCTCGTCGGCAAAATCCGTGGTGTCGGCCAGCTCCGATATACTATCAATACTGATATTACGGCGTCCTTCCTTTCTGTAATAATCGTTTATCTCATTGCTTGCTATCCTGTAAAGCCATGCGGCGAAAGGTATATCACGCCAGCGGTACTTGTTGATCTGGTTCATGGCTTTAAAAAAGGTTGCCGAAGTAATATCCAGAGACAGTTGCACGTTTGCCGTGCGCTTGAGAGCATAGTTGAATATCCTCTTGTAATTGATTTCGTACAGTTCGCCAAAAGCCTCGCGATTATGCTGTGCGCGTTTAACCAACTCTTCCTCTGACTGGCCGGAAAATGACGGAGTATCTGTCTTTATCATAATTACATTTAATTAAGTATAATTCATAATGCAACGGTTGCAAAAAGGTTGCAGCATTGTTCAAACCCATTTTAACATTATATTAGATACTTGTAGACCAATCATATTTCAAAGTGCTATGATGGACAATTGACATGCTTTCTGCAAGCCCCCTCTACTGGTCTTACATGGCAGCTTTATGCCTTTCAGTTGCGCTCTCTTTGATACTGATTGGTTACGTATGGCCCCGCCGTTCGGCAGCCGGCGCACAGTCCCTGCTGGGTATACTAGTTTCCGTTATATTCTGGGCAATCGGATACATTATGGAGTACGCAAGTACTCAACTTGACGCCAAGTTGCTTGCCTGGAATATCAGCTATATCGGGATGATGATCCTGCCGGTCATGCTATTTACATTCTCTTTGCGTTATACGCATCGTGACCAATGGATGAAACCCAGATTCCTGGTCCTGCTCTTTATCATCCCCATCATTACTTTGATTTTGCAGTGGACCAAGGATTTCAATTCCATGATGTACTACGACATGCACCTGGTCCAGGATACGCCTTTTATTTTGGTTGGCAAAAGTTACGGCCCGTGGTTCTGGGTTGCAGCAGCATACAATTACTCACTTTTATTAGCCAGCATCTTTGTGCTTATTGACAGGCTTTTTAGCCCGCCGCGCCTTTTTATCGACCAGGCAATTTACCTTCTTCTGGTTATCACGCTCCCAACAATTGCCAATATCATATATATTTTCCTCTTATTACCGATCCCACATGCAGATTGGACCCCTGCTGCCTTTGCAGCTTCAGCTATCGCATTGACGCTTGCCATCTCAAGACACCGGTTCCTGGAGATATTGCCAGTTGCACGCGAGTCTGCCATTGAGTTGATGAGTGAAGGGTTCCTGGTAATCGATGACAAGGAACGCATTGTAGATTTCAACAGGGCAATGCAGGATATCATCGGCCTCCCTTCAAGCACAATGCATGGCAGCCAACTCCCCGTTGTTATCCTGGACCAACTGAAATCAAGCCAGGACTACACTGCCGGTCTGCCCGTAAATATCGAGATTGAACTGGAAATCAAGAAGGAAATCCGCTGTTTCAGTGTCCATTTTTCCCCGCTCCACATCGGCGGCCATCAAGCCAGCGGGCATGTCCTTGTTTTCTATGATATAACCGAACGGAAGCACATGGAAGATACGGTGAAACAAATAGCCTATTACGATCCCCTCACGGGCTTGCCCAACCGGCTATTATTTAGCGATCGCGCCGAGCAGGCGTTGTCCAGTTCGATCCGTTATGGCAGGAATATGGCCGTAATGATCATAGATGTTGACAACTTCAAACAGGTCAATGATACCTACGGGCACAGTGCCGGGGACCAGGTCCTGCAGGACATCTCAATACGCTTTTCCAGTTCTGTACGGAAAGTAGATACTGTCTCGCGTCTGGGTGGCGATGAATTCATAGTATTACTTCCCGAAATTGCAGGCGGCGAGACTGCAGAAATAATAGCTAGAAGAATAATGAAAGCAGTTTCCATTCCATTCAATGTACCAGAAAAGGAAATCGTCGTTTCCGTTAGTATCGGCATCGCTATTTTTTCCCAGGAAGTATCCGGCCTTAATGAACTTATCAAGGACGCAGATATGGCAATGTACGCTGTTAAGCAGCAAGGCCGCAACGGATACCGTATTTATAATACCGGTACAGATACTCAGCGTGATAACAACGGATGACAGGATCATCCACTTTATTCGTTTTTGAAACCATACCGCCAGATGACTGTTTATTAAACAGAGACTTCACAGTTATAGCTTCTTATTTCTTAAGCGAATCTAAAGCTTTCTGCCAGGAGTCAACCGTGGAAAAAGCGGTATTCTTGTTAAAAGCGAGGTAAAGATCCAGCTTGACCACAAACACTACCGGCTCGAGATCATCGGGATTGACACCCGCCTTTTTAGCTACAAGTTCTACATCTTCCCTGGTACCAAGCCAGAGATCGACATCTCCTGCGTCGAGTTTCTTAAGCCCGTCTGCAGTAGCGTCAGTAAATACGAAATTAATGAAACCCTGCCCCGCCAATTTCTGCTGGCCGGCTTCGTCTTTAACCGCAGCGATCGCTTTTACAGCTTTAGCGTCTTCCAGGGTACTTACATGTACTCCAGAGCCCTTCTTAGCATAAAGCCAATTTTCATATGCCCCGATCGGGCCAACCCACATAAAGAGGTGCTCCCGCTCCGCCGTTCTGGCCACTGAGTACAGGGCAATCCCCGGGTCAGTTTGCGTCAACTGATAGGCCTGGGCCCATGGCATTACTTCAATAGTAATATCCTGTCCCAGCTTGCCCATTATGGACTTAACCACTTCTGTTGATTGACCGATAATTTTCCCATTTGTATCAACGTAATTGAATGGCGGGTAATCTTCAGTCAGGATACGTATTTTTTCGGCTGGCGCAGGTGTTGCACAGGACATAATTGCAATAATGCCGACTAACAAAAGGGCAAGCAATCTTCTCATCTTTCTTTACCTCGTCGATTTGTATCAAGATTATACTGCTACTCCAGCCTTGTCAATAGTTCTTAGTATTGCCCCTTTTCTCCTGATAGGACACGCGCTTGCCAGACAAGCCTTCCGTTCACTTGATGAAAAAAATTACGAAAGACATTGAGGCCGCCGGGAGTGACCTAGACAAGAATGATACTAATTGCAACGAACGGAATCTAACGATAGATAAGTTCTTTAAAGAAATTACTCGTATAGCTGAGGAAGATGACGGGGATTGCCATTCCGATAGAGCCTGTAAGTATCAGGGTCCAGAACAGGTTGGCAAAAGAGCCTTCCCGCAGTAGGCCCAGCACAAAGACATTTACCTTTTCCAGTATGCCCGTTGCCTGGGCATTAATAATTCTCGTCCATGAAATAACTCTAATCATTTTGTTGTTCCACTCTGTACACATATTACAACGTATTTATTAAAGAAATGTTTAATAAATGGATTTCGTCATTCAATGGAAATATCGATAAATATAATATAGAATTTATCCTGTACGACAAATCAACTTAAATATTGGTTGATGACTGTTGTGCTGGTATGGTATTTTAGAAATCATGTGGAGCCGTGGAGAATGGTAACTCGTACATGTCCATTTTATTCCCGTATGTGGGCGAATATTCAAGTTTTCCAAGTTTTAAGGGTTGAACTACATGCAGTCGACATTTTACTGCCCGACATGTAGAGCGCCGGTCGCCTACGGGCAGGACCTGTGCAAAAACTGCGGTGCTGCGCTGACATGGACCTCTCAGCAACAATTATATTATTGTCCCAATTGCTCTTCGGCGGTAACCTATGGCCAGGCGGCTTGCGGAGTCTGCGGCACCGCTCTGATATGGGCAGAGCAGCAAGCTTCCCAGCCACAGCAGTCATACGGACAGCAAACCGGGCAGAATCGGCCTTCTCAGCAAGACACCGGCGGGGAAACCTCTACTCAAAAAGACGGACGGCCCCGTAAACCAGCCAGAAAAAAATCCCGCGCCGTACTGCGTAAACAGAAGGTCCTTGTCGCCTTGGGCTTAATACTCATGCTTATCATAGGCGGCGGCGTGCTGATAATAAGTATGAACTGGGATTCAAGTAAGCAGAATTCCGGGGCTCCATCGCTCTCCACAGATGAACCGGCAATATTGTCCTTCACAGCAAGTCCCGCTACAGTTGCCCCGGGGGAAAAATCCACTCTTCAGTGGAACACAGATGGAGCTACTTCCGTATCCGTCGATCAAAATATCGGGAAGGTTGCCGCCGAGGGGTCATTAGAAGTGTCTCCCTCAGAGAACACTACTTATACGCTCGCAGCTACAAATAGCATTGGTTCTATCACCGGATCAGCGACAGTTAATGTTGTAGTCCCCCCTCTCCCTGTGATATCCTCTTTCACCGCATCTCCCTCCGCCGTCAATCCCGGGCAGACAGCCAACCTTCAATGGAATGTCGCGGGGGCCAGCTATATAACTATTGACCACGGGGTCGGCACAATTCCCGCGTCCGGGTCATCACCCGTATCGCCCTCAGAGAATACCACCTATACACTCACAGCCGGAGGGCCGGCTGGCTCTGTGAAAGCATCTACTACAATCACAATAGCAGGGGCAAATCCCCCGGCAGTATCTGTTTTCTCGGCAAAACCGGCAGCTATCAACGTTGGGCAGTCCTCCCTACTGCAGTGGGATGTGACGGGGGCAACATCTGTTTCAATCAATCACGATGTCGGAGCAGTTGACCCGAGTGGATCGAAAGCAGTATCACCGTCAGAAAATACCACCTATATCCTTACCGCCAAAAACGATTACGGCTCGATCAATGCGTCGGCCGTCGTTGCAGTATACCAATCCAAGCCCCCGGTAATAGGTTCTTTCACCGCAACGGCGACTGCAATCAGCGCCGGGCAGTCTTCAACTCTGCAATGGTCTGTGACAGGTGCGACCTCCATCTCCATTAATCCGGGAATTGGTACAGTTAGTTCAACGGGGACTTTCAGCGTATCTCCTTCGGATAACACTACCTACATTATCACTGCGTCCAGCGGCGGTAGCACCGTTACGTCAACGGCCACAGTATCAATAGTCCCTACGGGGACCCCGGTAATCACATCGTTCAACGCCGTCCCCGGCGTTATTACAAAAGGGCAATCCACGGAATTGCGGTGGAATGTCAGCGGAGCTACGTCAGTATCTATCGATCAGGGAGTCGGGACAGTAGACGTGCGATCCGGGACTGTAGATGTATCCCCGACAACGCATACAACCTACACGCTCACCGCCACCGGCACCGCCAGCTCAGTCACGGCAAGTGTCATCGTCACCGTAGCCCCACCTGCAGCGTTCACAATCAACTCTTTCACAAGTAGCCCGGTCACAATAAAAGCCGGTGAACAGGCGACGCTACGATGGAATGTGAGCGGCGCAACGTCAGTATCTATAGACCACGATGTCGGCGACGGTCTTCCACTGCAAGGGACGGCCACGGTAACACCCACGGTGGCAACGACATACACATTGACTGCCACCGGCAGTTCATCTTCTGCCACAGCATTGGTTACAGTGTCGGTTATAGCTGCCGGAACGCCAGTAATCACTTCATTCACAGCGGCGCCATCGGCCATTACAGCAGGGCAATCCACAACCCTTGAGTGGAATGTGACAGACGCAAACTCTGTCTCCATAGATAATGGTATCGGCACTGTTTCCCTAACCGGCAGTGTCACGATGTCGCCTTCGGTGACCACAACGTACACACTTACTGCCCAGGGCAACTCGGGCACGGATAATTCCGCTGTGACGGTGACCGTCAACCCTGCCCCATGAAATTAAGAAGGAGCAATGGACATGAAAAGAACATGGGCGCCATTGATTGCTACCATATTAGCTGCAGTACTAATTGTGATGACGGCCGGTTGTCTTGGGCCTGTGAAAAATGCGCGGGAACTGAAATCGGCCACGGAAAACATTCAGTCGATAATTCAGTCCAAGCTGGCTAACCTGAACAACGCCGTATCCGATGCTGCGAAAAAAATCTCCAAAAGCGGACTGCAGGGAGAAGATACGCGTGGAATATTGAACGGACTGTGCAAAAAGTATCCCTACCTGGTCGACTGCTCAACTGCCGACCCTCAAGGAAAGATGATCACCGTGGCGCCAGAGGCATACCGCCGTTATGAAGGGACGGACACCGCCACCACGGAAGCCTCAAAAAAGTTCTTTGCAGTGTTTAGTGAAAATAAGAAACCGATGCTGAGCAGTGTCTTCAAGGCGGTGGAGGGGATTGATGCTGTAGTACTGGTCTGGCCTATAGTCACAGATAAGGGTGAGTTGCTGGGTTCGGTCAGTGCCCTATTCAAACCCGAGGCCCTGCTGGAAGGGACTATTGGTCCAGCTGCAAAGGTGAGGGCCATTAAAGTAAATGTCGCGCAGACTGACGGGCTGACTATTTACTGCTCCAACGGCAATGAGACCGGCAAGAACCTGCTGACGGACCAGCGTTACAAGGATTACCCCGAACTGGTGGCGATGGGTGAAAAGATGGTCGCACAGAAAACTGGCTCGGCTGAGTATACTTTTATCAGCGATGCGACAGGGCAACCCGTGAAAAAGACAGCCTTCTGGACCAGCGTCGGATTGCACGATACCGAGTGGCGGCTGGCATCAATCGCCGAGCTGGGAGAGTGAGGGCGGATTCAACAATGTGTCGGCAAAGAGTAATGTTATTCAGTGAACAGCTAACCACCTGAACGCTGGATAAGACCTATTCGGCTTGACTCTGCCTTCCAATGCAAGGTTAATACCCAGTATCATGGGATCGCCGGTCAATTTCAACACCAGCCAGGGAACAGCTATTAAGGCAAATTGATCGCCCAGTAAAGATGTTGCTGAACCAGCAAATAGTAGCCGAAAATCGCGTATGGACATCACACGTAACATGGGAATTTTTGCAGAAGTCGTGCTCATTGTTTGTTTATCCTTCCTGGTCTATCTGAAATATTTTTTCTTTACTCATTACCTGAATCAAAGGAAAAATCGCTGTTACCCAAGAGTTCACTGTTTCGCACGTAGACTGATGGAGCACTTCAGAATATGGGTCACCAGAATTTCCACGTTATTTTATTTTTGCGCATAACACGTTCTCCCATTCTGCAGTTTGAATCGCCTGGTTCAGATTGCCCGAAGTGAAAACAGGGTGTCCGCTTATAGAAACTCTCACCGTGAATTGCACATGAGTATTCACCCTTAGCATTTCCTTTTAAGTGAAAACATTTTTCCCCGGCTGGTTTAAACACCGCATTTCCTTTTACGATACCCAGAACGGGGTCTCTCATAACGACAGCACCATATTCTACGCAACATTGACCGCAACGAAGACATATCATATTCATTAATCCTTTTGCCTGCTAATTGCATGGTTTGGAAACTACCTATCAAAGCACATGCCTCCATGGCTCCATTCATTGTACACGTTAAATGACTTATTCTGCACACCACTAAGTTTTGAAGCGCATTTACATTTTTGAAACCACCGTCGCGAGAATCTCTATTATAATCGAACTATAATATAGTGGTTCTAATGAAAATATGCAGCAGGAGGCTAAGATGAATCCGGATTTCACCAACTGGAAAGATGCACGCTTCGGCATATTTGTACACTGGTCGCACATTTCGCAGCAGGGCGTCGAGATTTCGTGGCCACTGACTGGCAAAGTGCCGATGTTTCCGCTGGCGCAGGACGTTCCCGTAGAGCAGTACCATTCCAGCGCAGCCACCTTCAATCCTAAGAAATGGGACGCACGCGCCCTGGCGCGCACGCTGCGGGAGGCCGGGGCACAATATGCAGTCATCACCGCCAAGCACCATGACGGTTATGCCATGTATGATACGAAGCTGTCGGACTTCTCCATCATGCATTCACCTTACGGGAAAGATGTCGTACGCCAGTTCACCGATGCAGTGCGAGCGGAAGGAATGGGCGTGGGAATCTATTTCACACTTCCGGACTGGCACCATCCTGACTACCCCGCTTTCACCGATGCCGACAAACCTTACCATTATTTCGGCGGCGGGCCCCAGCCGGAGCCGCAGCAATGGCAGCGTTACCTTGATTTCCTGTTCGGCCAGGTGAGGGAAGTACTCAGTAACTACGGTAAGATCGACCTGATCTGGTTCGACGGGTATTGGGAGCACACGCCTGAACAGTGGAAATCGGTCGAACTGGGGAATATGATCCGCTCACTGCAGCCCGGCATAGTCATCAACGACCGCTTGCCACAGAACAACGATTTCGACACACCGGAGCAGTTTATACCTCCCAAGCCCGCCAACCGGCCATGGGAAACCTGCATGACAATGAACACGAGTTGGGGATATAACAAGGACGATAAGGAATACAAGTCGGCCACACAGTTAATACACACGCTTTGCGAGGTGGCCGGACGCGGCGGCCATTTCCTGTTGAACGTAAGCCCGATGGGCGACGGCACGTTACCCCCCGAGCATACTAAACGGCTGTCCGCCATCGGCGGCTGGATGTCCCGCAACGGGGAAAGCATCAAGGGCACGAGCGCAGGGCTGGAGCCTTACCAGTTCTACGGGCCGACCACGCAGAAAGGAAACACCATCTACCTGCACCTGTTGATGAAGCCGTACGAGACCGTTACCCTGCGGAACATGCACGTGAATAAAGTGGAATCGG
Source organism: Dehalococcoidia bacterium (assembly GCA_050014895.1). Lineage (GTDB taxonomy): Bacteria > Chloroflexota > Dehalococcoidia > GIF9 > UBA5629 > JAFGLP01. The sequence continues at coordinate 20,777 of JBEKCL010000009.1, read as the reverse complement.
TGCGCACACTGGGAAAAGGCACGAACCTGAATTACTCAAAACACCTGGGTGCAAACGACCAGATTATGGAGGGCTTAGGGTTTACAGACCCTTTGGGCGACCTGATAATCGAGATGCCGTCTTCCGTCTTAGACAATTACGCAACGGTTATTGCCGTCAATTTCCAACCTGCACAATAAGGCTGGCCTTATATTTATTGCAGATAGCCGGTTTTAAGGGCACAACGATTACGGTACACCCAATTATGTTTTTGTTCTAAAATGTTTAATTATTTTGTATAAAGAAATTACTATCAATACAATTCCGACTACTACAGCAAGCGCCATTGCACCAATATCATAAATTCCGTAGCACGGAAAAGAATTCCGGGGGTTTTGTTCGCATGGAGAAAAACGATTTATGAATGCGCCAATGAATTGGCCAGTGTTAGCTATTAGAAAAACTACAAAACAGGCAATAACACCGAGTACAAATAAATATAATTCTTTAAATAATTTCATCGCCAGATAATATTTCATTATGTGAAACAAAATCAAATTCGTATTCTATTGAATAGGACTAATCCGCGAACTATAATATTGAAAAGCGAAAACCGTGATAAATGACAGGGGTAATATCAAAATAACTGATGACCGTTAAAAAACAGGAATTGTTCCTATGGACAATCTGACATTTCGAAAAGCTGAGGGAAAAGACTCGGAAAGTATCCTGGAGCTTTATAATTTCTACATCGTTACTACGACTGCCACATTTGACCAAGATAAGATATCGATGGAGGAATTTCGCCAGAGGATATACATAGGTCATGAAAAATACCAAACATACGTTAGCCAATACTGCAATGAGATGGCAGGGTTTTGCTTTTTGACACAGTATAGAAAAAAGGAGGCTTACGACCGAACGGCTGAGATCGGAGTATATTTAAAGCCTGAGTTCACTGGCAAAGGTATAGGAAGTTCGACTGTAGCCTTTCTTGAGAAAGTTGCAAGCAGTAAACAGATCAGAGTTGTATTGGCTTCCATTTCTGGTGAAAACACTGCCAGCATAAAGTTATTTCAAAAAACGGGGTTTGAAAAATGTGCCCATTACAGAGAAGTGGGAGAGAAGTTTGGACGTATCTTGGATATTGTTGATTATCAAAAGATACTTGGAACTTGAAATAACTACGTTTGTGATGAAACGGTAGTAACGGTACGATGCATAGTGAAATAGAAGTTTTACCTAGAAAGGATTTGGATGACCTTAAGAGAGAAAGGTTATTATTAACGATTAAATATGCATACGACAATTCGCCTTTTTACCATAACCGCTTTAAGGAGCGAGGAATAACTCCGGGCGATGTTCGGGATTTATCTGAGCTCATAAAAAAGATGGGCATTGTCAATTCGGCGGACTTAATTGAGCACCAGGGCGATACGTGGCTTGATAATAAATTCATGTCTGTTACACCGGACAGAATCTGGTCAGCCAATTATACGTCGGGCAGTCGCGGCAAAAACAAAGTTGCCTGGCGAAGTGATTGGGACTGGGCAGTTTCAAAAGAAAAAGTACTAAGGGCTTATTGCGCTGCAAGTATTGGGGTAAATCACGAGGTTTTATTAGATTTGCTGCCCATGGGAATAAATATCTCGGGATTTTCATCCTCTCTGGCAACTCATCCGTTATATGGTGACAGTAATCTTCCAATAACCATATTGACAGCAGGTACAGACCCCATAGTCCCCTTAGCAACTTTGATTGCTTTTCATAGACCTACAGCGGTTATTGGTGCTGCCTCAACGTTGCTTCAACGAAGTAGTGAAATGAAAGATCAGGGAGTAGATGTTTCCTCCATAAAAATAGTAATCACCGTTGGTGAAGCGTCATCTACTGAAAAACGTAGTGAGCTAAGAAGGCGTTTCAATGATGCGCAGGTATTTGATCTTTATGCCAGTGATGAAGCTGATGCAATGGCTTACGAATGTGCTGCTCATGACGGTCTTCACGTCTCTGAGGACTACTTATTTCTGAGTTCAGTTGATCCGGCAACATATGACATATTACCCACCGGTGTTATGGGTATGGATTTATTAACAACATTAATTGATGAAAAAGCCAGTTCTGACCCAGCCATGATAATGCTTAATTATCACCAGGGAGATGGCTTCAGCGTGATTAGTTATGATAGATGCAGTTGTGGCAGAACATTCATGCGGATTAGCCACCCGACCAGATTTGCAAAAGGCGTGTTTGACGTTGGTTATGCCAAGTTGTACGAATCCGATGTAAAGAAAGCTGTGGACGATAATGGCTACAGTCAATTTGGGATAACGGTTATTGAAAAAGACCCTGGACGTTTTGACGTCATAATACTGATTGAGTCCGCTGAACCTGTTATTGATTCGAAATCTGTAATATCTCACATTTTGGAAGGCAATGCCGGAATGACAGTCGCATGTAATAACGGGATCGCAAATGTTACTGTTTTAAGGGTGAAACCCGACTGTCTATCGCCTTATCTAGGGAAGAAAAGGTCAGAACGTGAAATAGATGCTAAGTTTTTAAAGGAATTGCTTTGAGTAGAAAATTGATTTTTAATTGTCATAGCATATCAAGTGCTTCTCTACCAGTCATGCCAATCTTTATGCCGAGTTTGGCTGCTGTGGTGTTTACTTCCTTGACAATCCCTCTCTGCAGATCATCAATCGTAGCAATTGGATTTCCATCAGAAGATTTCACACGGACAGCAGGGTAGCTAAATGAATCCAGTGCCATAACATCAAAAGCCCCACACCCTACCATACCAATATCTGTAATTACACAGACTATATTCACCTTCCCTATAGGGATAACGTACCCATCTGCCTGTTTATTAGTTAATTGTATTTTATAGTGAACAGTTTTCCCACTCTCTTGTATCGGGTTTGAGGTCGAACCTGTCGGCGCTGGTGTCTGTTTTACTTCCGGTGTTGCTGTCCCACAGGCCATCGATGCAGGAAATGTTAACACGATCAATCCAACTACTATCAGCCATTTCATCCTATTTTTCATCATCTTTCCTTATCCAAATCAATCGCAATCAATTATAACAAAAGTGTCTGAAGATTAGCATGGTTTGTACCTTGTAACACGATAGCGATACCCCATTTGACAGGCTGTGGCACATGATCGAAGACATGTGGTTAGATTTGGAAATCGATGGTTTGGAATGGTGGGCCAAAGTGTACGGTAGACAGAACCTTTTCGCTAACGTTTGTGCTTAACGTGTAGGTAGTACGTGGCTAGATTATAGTTTTAGGTAGGCCGAATTGGAAGGATACCTACCTTTTGTTTGAGAAGGAAGGGCTGATTCCGGCGTTGCAGCAGGTATTAATCGCTGATCACGATGTTAAGGTTGCCCTGCCCCAGTGATTGGTCTGTCCACTTGATACTGCTCAAATGAAACTAATAGAATGCCTTTTTGGCATAACTCCAAAGCAAGCCCTAGGATTAAACAAACCAGCTGTCTTTTCAATTCAGGGGACATGAACGGTACATCAAGAGACAAATCCAGAAAAACGAATTTTTCAGGCGCTTCAATTCGATTTACCTGATCCACTGCCTCGGACAATGTACACCTCAGACTCCGCAGTAAGAGGTTTTGGTTAGAGTCGGGCGATGTTAGTCTTGCTTCCACCGTTCCTGTTATTACCTCCCCCAGATGATGCTGAAGCCAACACGCTTCTTCTTTTGAATGCTCCTTCTTCTTGCATTCCATGGCTGCTATTACTTGGTCTGATCCATCTTTCACTAACAGGTCAGGATCAGGGGCACTAGCAAAGTAGGGCGTATATATTGGGTATCTATCCTTTAGCCAGCCCCAACCAAGTAATTCTACCAAAACCTCTAAGAATTGATCATCAAATTTCCTGATGTACTTTTGATTTTTATCGGAAACTATTTTTGTGAACTTAGTTTTAAGTATTGCTCTCTCGGAATCCGGCATCTCCCCAACGATATTATCTAGCTTCTCAAGCAATTGTTTAGTCTTATTATGCCGGTCTTTCCTAGCCTTGAATATCCAAGCATTACTACCGCACGCTAGCTTTTTAGCCTTTTCCTCAAAACCGCTTGTTACTTGGTAAAAGTGATCATACATTTTCATTTATATTTTACCATTCTGTATAGTGGTAAAACACGTTGAGAAGCAGGGGAGAAGGGGGGAGAAGCTTCCCTTCAAGTCCGAGATTTCGCATAAACAAATGAGATAGATAAAGATAGTAATGCCCGTAATAAGACGGCGGATTAGGATTGGCTCATGATAGACCGCACGTCTATTTACGATGGCTGTTTTTTCCTTTCTGGCGAGAACACCTGAGTGCGTCCATAATATATTATCTGATAGTCAACTGACGGTAACCCGATTACCCACTCTGTCCCATCATAAGCGATTCGATAACGATTTAGTATTTCATGGAAAGTGCCAATGATATTGTCAATTTCATGAATCTTGATGGGGCTCTCTATCATAATATTAACGTTTCTTAGAACTAGGTCCTTTTCTATATGCGCTATTTTTTTATCCCTCCATGCCCTTATATTAGCAATAGGCAATAACTCAATTTTAGCCTTGTCCCGAACTATCGTTTCCTGTGTTACATCCACATGCTTTAGTGCCCAGTGCTCACAGTCCTCGATATCAGTTCCTTTCCTACTTAAGCGTTTTTTGAAATTTTCCACAGAGAATATATCTATGTTGTCCATTATGAATTTGAAAAAGACATTCAGATGCAATGAATCTCCTCGCCTGTCAGTGAATCTGCTTATGCTCATTACGGTAGCAAAAAGATGGGCATCTATCGTCAATGCAAAGAACGTGGTAGCTTCATTAAATTCTGTGTTATGTGTCTGTATGGCTCTATTGAGGCATTTACTTATCTCATAATGCGTGTGCGCCTTATTTAATTCATTTCTGAGTTTATCGTAATAGGTAACAAATTGTTCGTCGAGTTCAGGCAAATGACCGGTCATTCTAATCTCCTAATTGACTTGCCTTCATGGTGACTTTGTTTCTATTTTAACTTATTCCATTCCGAAATAGGTAGATGCATAACGCGCAACATCTTTAACAAGGGATCGCTAACGGAACCGAAGTTTATTATCAGGGAGGCTGTGGTAAAAGATAGCGAGGTGAGCCTTGAGTACACTTTTCCGATGGTGAAAACAGGCGAGCAAAGGGAAAATCTAGGGGTTCTGTCTACTGTACAGGAATGGTGGGCGATACTGGATTTGAACCAGTGACCCCCTGCGTGTAAAGCAGGTGCTCTAACCGCTGAGCTAATCGCCCGTAATGGTACGCCAGGTGGGGCTCGAACCCACGGCCTCAGCCTCCGCAGGGCTGCGCTCTATCCAAACTGAGCTACTGGCGCCTGTATTTGGTGCCGAAGGTGGGATTTGAACCCACACATCCGTTACGGATACTACGCCCTGAACGTAGCGCGTCTGCCATTCCGCCACTTCGGCCCTGGGCAGCACTGGATTTGAACCAGTGACCCCTTGCGTGTGAAGCAAGTGCTCTAACCGCTGAGCTAGCCGCCCGCTAACGCTATATTTTATTCTTTACACTGCCTTAAAAGCAAGCTAATGCACGGCACCTGTTTAACAACTCAGACTGCATTCATGCCTGATACGCTGGTATTTTTGGACTTTACACTTCACATGTGCCTATAATCAATAAAACTTATGTTGTATTTTAAAAGCGGCTCAAGGCTTGTAGTACGTCTTGGCCTGCTTGTTCTTCTGGCCGTTACGGCCGGTGCCTGCAGTGAACCCGCACAACTGGCGGCCCTTACCAGGAACCCTGCACCGGCTGCTCAGCAGGCGGTCCTGCCTGCCACATCCCCGGTCAGTCCGCCTTCCACAGCACAGCCACTTCAACCGTCGTCCGTCGCTGCTTCAGAAAACGCTACTGACAATACCACACGCGCTGTCCGCATACTGCAGGTCCATTCCATGGGTTCCCTTGAAGCGCTGGGATGCTGCAACAACCAGTTATACGAAAGAGATGAGTTCGTTGCCATCCAGAACGCCGGCAATGCGCCTCAAGACATCTCCGGCTGGAAATTGATAAACGCTACAAGGGGTTACCCGGTTTTCACTTTTCCTGCATATTTCCCCTGCATCGCTTATACACCTTCCACCGAAGGCAGGTATGTGCCCAATCCCAGTCCACCTCAGTCAGTCGACCAGATTTTTGCTTCATCACAAGGTTCACAGCAAACAACCACTACTCTTTTACCTTCGCAAATAGACTGGTCAAGCCCTACGCCAATCTACCCCCTGGATGAGTCCCCAATGAAACCTGCCGCAGGGCAGCTGCAGGGGACGATGGCTCCCTGTGTATTGTACCCCGGTCAAATTGTATTGGTGTTCACTGACGAGGTCCATTGCCAGTACGGCGGCCTATCCTTCCGCTATGGACTGGGGAACCTCTGGAACAATGAAACCCCGGATACTGCCGTGCTATATAATTCAAACGGAAAAGAGGTTTCGCGCAGAAGTTATACGCTTGGGAAATAATTAAGATGAAATTAATGCTATTCAAATATATTGATTTATTTAATAGTGCTGTATATAATCAAGAAAACCTTTTAAACGAAAATACACGGAAATGCGTTACTTATATAGTTAGTTTGCGGGACGTAATGGAGAAATAATATGAATCAATGGATCAGATGTCCCAGGTGCGGGGCTAACAACGCCCCGGGTCAGCGGTTCTGTAATGCGTGCGGTACTCCGCTCGCTTCAGCGTGCTCTAACTGTGCCACCCCACTAGCCCCAGGGGCCACTTATTGTCCCAGATGCGGTATGCCTGCTGCCGGCACCGCCCCACAGGCACCCGTTTATCCGCAACAGCCAGGCTATTATCCTCCGCAACAGCCGGGGTATTATCCTCCTCAGCAACCTGGTTACCCTCCGCAGCAACCTGGGTATCCTCCTCAAGCTCCAGGCTATCCGCCTCAGCAGCCGGGTTATCCTCCACAACCAGGGTACTACCCACCCCAAGCTCCAGGTTATCCGCCACAGCAGCCAGGCTATCCGCCTCAAGCTCCGGGCTATCCGCCACAGCAGCCGGGTTATCCTCCTCAAGCTCCAGGCTATCCGCCTCCTCCTCCACAACGCGGTGGTTATCCGGGTGCGGTTCCCCCACGCCAGGCAAGCAGCGGCGGAGGCAAGGGTATGCTCGTATTCCTGCTCATTGTTTTGATCGGCGGGCTCGGCGGCTTTGGCTACTGGGCCAATTCGCAAGGATATCTGAAAGCTATTCCTTTCTTAAAATTCGGCAGCGATAATGCAACCACCCAGAAAGGCGGCGCACAGACAACACCACCCAAGATAAGCGACGTCCAGGTCAGTGCTAAAGCTATTAAGGAAGTAGGTATAGTTTGGACCACAGACCAACCGTCCAGCTCCCAGATCGAGTGGGGACCTGACACCAGTTATGGCACCAAGACCGATATAACAGATGACCCGTCCACCGGAACTTCGATGGGGCTGGTCACGCATGGGGTCAAAGTGTCAGGACTAACTGCCAACACTACCTACCATTACCGGGTCATTTCCAAGAATAAAGACGGTTTGTCCTCTACATCTGAAGATAATAGTTTTACGACACCTGCCGCCGACGATAATACTACCACGACACCTTAGGCAAAGTGACCTGTTCATATTTAGTTTTAGGCTATACTTAAAGTATGTATCAGGCAACAGCACCATGTCCCAAATGCGGCGCCCAGAACCTTCACGGCACCTGGGTTTGCGCCCACTGCGGCAATACCCTATTGGTATACTGCCCTCACTGCCGTGCAGGTAACATCTCCGGCAGTAAATTCTGCCAGTCGTGCGGTTTGCCTCTATCAGGGCAGGCGCAACCGGCAGCTCAACCAACCCAACCTTATCCTCAAAATCAGCCCCCCGGTTATCAGCAACCTGCCTATGGCCCGTACGATTATCAGCAGTACCCGGGTGGATATCCTCCTCCCCCTTATCAACCACCTCCTCAGGGCGGAGGTGATATCATCGACAAAGCACAGGTCTATTTCGGCTCTTTCATCGGTAAGTTAAAAGAGATCGTCAGCACAACCAACCCGATCCTTCTTTCCGCAATAGTAGTACTTGTCGTTGGCATGACGGTCTTTCTCGTGCTGGCCTTCCAACTGGGATGGATAAAGACTGCTACTGCAACCAAGGCGGCGGTCACTAAGGATACTACCCCACCCGTAATTTCCCTCGCCCAGGTTAAGCCCGGCGACAACAAAGGCGCGATCATATATTGGGTCACAGACAAACCGTCCAGTTCGCAGGTGCAATATGGAATATGGCCCTACCCCAATACCAATACCGTCGTACAGAACGATCCTACGACAGGCGCCAACACGGGAGTCCTCATTCACGAAGTCGGTATAACAAGCCTTACCCCTCAAAGTACCTACGTCTACCGTTGTATTTCAGTCGATAAGGACGGCAATAAAGCCACTTCACCTGATCTGCAATTTCAGACGGCACAGTGATTGCCTGAAATTGCCCGCACAGCGAAACAGGCCTAAAATATACTGGCATTCAGGTTAAATATGCAGAAGAACTTTCTTTGTCCGGGTTGCTGGAAAGAAAATATGTCAGAGAGCATTCAGTGCCGCTTTTGCGGCGGGCAGCTTGGTGTGCTCGGAGCATTGCAAACAAAATGTCCCAGTTGCCAGTGGCCGCGCGTTCCTTATGATAAGTTCTGCGGTAATTGCGGCAAGCCACTGCAGCCTATCTGTCCGAACTGCGGAAACAATATATCCAAAGACTCACGCTACTGCCCTAAATGTAGCTTCTTCTGCGGCGGGGGACGTGAAGGTCTGAAATAGAGCGTATGCCGGAAGTCCGGCGGGGATAATATATATGGCTGATATTCTTGATGAAGCGCAATCACTGGTACAATGTAAGACCTGTCCATGGTATAAGAACTGTGTGCTACCAGTGAGAGTAACGGAACTGGACTTGCGCAAACAGCTCGGACCGAATGCTGCCACCTCCGGCCTGCCGGGCATCGAAGACATGGGCATAAACCAGTTGCTGTCAGGGCTTGCATCCGCCGCCGAGAATTCCATGCTCGAAGGATGCCCTGTTTTCATAGACAGACTGCGGACCAATCCCAGCCTGGCGATACGCTTAAAGAAAATGATGCAGGAATGGTCCGAGGGTGAAGAAAACTCTAAACCCTAATTCCCAAATATTAAACAAATACAAAACCCAAGTCTATTTGAGCATTTAACATTTGAGTTTGGTTAGGTTTTAGAGCTTGGTGTTTGGTGTTTGGCAGGCGAGCATGCGAAAGATGAGGGTGAAGAGATGTCCAAACAAATAAAAATCATTTCCTGGAATGTGGTCAGCATGCGCAATATGCTGGACAAGGCCAATCTGGCTCCGGCCGGCCAGCCTCCTCTGAGCTTTATGCAATGGCTGGAGAAAGAATCCCCCGATATAACCTGCTTCCAGGAAGTGAAGTTACAACCCGGCCAGGTGCCTGCGGCGCTGCAATCCCCTTTAGGCTACCATACGGCCTGGAACTTTGCGGATAAGAAAGGATATAGCGGAGTAGCTACTTTCAGCCGGGAAGAGCCTATTCAAACCCGGAAGGGGTTAGGCATCCCAAGGTTCGATGTTGAGGGAAGAGTCTTAATGACGGAATACCCGGGCTTTAAACTATTCAACGTTTATTTCCCCAAAGCATATGGGCCAAAGGAGGTCGACGACCTGCGCAAAGCAGGCGACCCGAATACAGATAAAATCGCCGCCCGCATGCCCTACAAGCTATCTTTTTATGAGACATTCCTGGAGCATCTTGATTCACTTAAGGCTAAAGGTGACAAACTGGTTATCTGCGGTGACTTTAATGTGGCCCACCAGGAGATTGACCTGGCCCGGCCGAAGGCCAACAAAGACACTTCCGGTTTTCTGCCGGAGGAGCGTGCATGGATGGACAAACTGGTAGAGCACGGATATATTGATACCTTCAGGCATTTTAATCAAGAGCCCGGGCATTATAGCTGGTGGAGCTACCGCTTCAAGGCCAGGGCCAAGGATATAGGCTGGCGCCTGGACTATTTCTTTATCTCAGACAATTTGCTCGAATCGCTATCTGGAGCATTCATATTGAAGGACGTGCAGGGTTCGGACCATTGCCCGGTAGGCATAACCTTGAAAATTGGCTAAGCACGTCCTAATATAAGGTTAATGACACAACAACCGTCCACAAATACAGGGAAGAATTTACCGGATACATATCTTCCCGGTCAGGACAGGTTGGAATCGCTTCTGTGCGCCCTGATTGAGCTCAAGTCCAATATATCGGTAGTTGAGCAGCAGCACCCTTCACTTAGTAATGACCTATCCTCTTTATGTGACCTCGTGATTGAACACCTGAACCGGCCCACGGATACAACGCCATTGGAAAGTACGCCGGAATCCAACAATCAACCGGAACAAACTGAAATTTCATCATCTAAGACAGCAGAGCACAAAGGAAATCCGCCCGAGTCATCCGGCTACCTCCCATCATCTGAATTAAACGGGATGCCAAAAATAAACAGGCACCCTCTCTCATCCATATTCGACAGGGCGGGCGATTATTTAGAGACCGGTCTGGATAAAATGGGGGACGGCGTTATCTTCGTTTTCGAAAAACTGCTTTCTCCGGGCGCACGTAAAAAGATAGAGTCTCCTGAAGATACAGACTGAATTCTTCAAGTTCAGGATACCTTGTCAGCCGCCTTTTTCCCCTGTTCCATGATAAATTCAGCAGCCGTTATAACCAATTTTTTACATGTATTTTACAGTCCTTATATAAGGCGGTAACAATACTCCATTATACTGAAGCTAAACTGACGGATTAATTATCCGTGCTATCTGTTGCAAGGAGGCAAATAATGACGACTAAAAAATATTATGCATAATAGCAGGCGTGCTAGTCGCAGGATTGCTGATAGCAGGTATAACCGCTGCCACAACCTTTGCCGATAATGGGCAGGGAAAGGCGGGAGGTAAACTGCTTGACAGGGTCGCCCAGTTACTCAATATAGATCAGCAGAAACTGACAGACGCGTTCAAACAGGCCGGTAACGAACTGCGCCAGGACAGGATGAACAGCATGTTCGACAAATGGGTCTCCGATGGCAAGCTTACGCAGGACCAGGCCAACCAGTACAAGACCTGGCTGGCCGCCAAACCTGCGGGCACATTCGGGCCTTTCATGGGACAGACCGCAATGGATAAATTGCTCAAGGACGGCAAGATCACCCAGGTCAGTATGATGCATGGAAAACATGGTGGAGCCAGAAACCGGGCTTTGAGCTTCCTAAACCGGAAAAGCCTGCCGGGGCTCCTGCCGGCCCGCCTTGCGATAACACTACCAACACTAAATAATCCGACAGAAGCTATTAATTAGCTGTAAGCACAAACAGGCGGCGTCCCGGTAAAACCGGGACGCCGCCTGTTTTTATCATCCAACTGCTTTCAGGCTACATTGTAGGGACATCAAATGGGGATTAACCTTGGAACGAATAAATTAACCGCGTTGATGACTGCGAAAATCGCTACGGCGAATATCAAGATCGCCAGCAAAATCGAAGACCACTCACGGTTTCTAAACCCCGTATATGAAAACCAGCCGCCAATAATCGCCATTAATGCAGCGATGACGATACAGCCTACGCCAAGCCCTATATTGACTGCACTCACCATCTTATATACTAATTTAACAGCAAATCGCATAACTGTCCATCAGGCTGACATCTATCAGCGCTTTGTCTTTGGCCTGGTTGCCCTCATTCAAATCCGAATCATCGCCAACCGGAAGTAAATTCGCAACATCTTTGCAAAGTTGATTTATGTATATTATGATAATGTCATAGGAATATTATATATGGGAATTCCTCGGGTGACCGGTAAAACAGTACCGTGTGGTTACTGTGAAGCAACCGGAAGGGTTAGCTCAGGTTATGGGGGTTACGCCAAAACTGCGTGCCCCATATGTATGGGCCGGGGGGAAATCTCCGTACCCCCAGCTGCGCAGAAGTGCAGGGGCTGCAATGGCACAGGCAGGCAACGCGATCGCTATCTGGAAACGGGCTTTGAAAAGCACAATGAGTGCCATGGGACCGGTTGGGTAACAAGGCCTACCCTGCATCCCAAATTGCAGCGCTGACCCGCAATTTCCGGTTGTATATTCGCAGAGCGGGCACACCTATCGGGCAGGTTAAATACCTGTCAGTCAGGTAATATTGCAATTCAAAGTTCTGGACATGACTCCGGCAACGGACTAGCCCCTGCCGAAAACAGCCCTCCCCAAGAAAGTATTTTTTATGCTGATCGCCCCTTCGGGGCACATCTCCTGGCAGCAATAACAGCGGATGCACCGGTTATAATTATGGATCGGGAATTCGCCCGTTTCCTTGTCCCAGGCAATGGCTTTAGGATCAAGCGGGCATACCTTATGGCAAATCCCGCACCTTGTACAACGGGTTTTATCGATGGCCGGACCGGGGCATGTCTGGTTCTTAATGATTGTCATTAAACGGCCGCTGGAAACTGTTACCGGCGGTTTGCGGATAACATCGAAATCGCTGACAATGACTGAACTGATATCATCTCCAACAACTTCAATTCTATCGTAGTGATATGTGCCCAACCCGGCCTTTTCTCCCGGTTTCGACGTGGGCACAATCTCCGGATCCAGGTTGATGATTTTACATGCTACTGAATCAAGCGCAACAGGGTCACTGGAAAAGATCAGGGCACCTACCTTGCGCGGGTTTCCTGCATTAGGGCCATTGCCTTCCATAGCCATAATAGCATCCATTACATATAGACGCGGCTTGATAAGGGAAGTTAGATCAACCAGCATGGCAGCAAAATTGTATGGATCAGGCATCTTCACATGATATTGCGCCTTCAATAACCCGGGAATACATCCGAACTGGTTCTTGATGGCTCCCGTCACCCTGGTCAGGCCATGTGTCTTCAGTTTAGGCAGGCTGACAAGTCCATCCGATTCTAACACCCCGTTGGCTATAACAAACCTGCTGTTCAGCAGGGCTGCCTTATGAGTAACGGCCCTTCCTTCTTCAAAATCAGCCAGCTTTATATCCAGCTCAGTTGCTGCCTGTTTTAAACCCGCCCTCTGCATAGAAGGTTCACATTTTCCCATGAAACCCGGGGAATCTCCGTACTTGAGATCGACAGCGGCTTCCTTCAACATTCTCCCAACCGCCTTGAATACAGAGGGGTGGGTTGTAACACATCTGTCGGGGCCAGCCCCGATCAATACATTCGGTTTCAGTACTATTTTCTCGCCTGTCCTGGCAAAGCAGGATATGCCTCCAATTAGGTCGATCCCCCTCCTGACGGCGTTGGTTACTTCAGCTTCATCATAATTCTCGCATCTTATAATAGCTACTTTAGATTTATCCATTTTTCCCTCTTTAAGGCAATGCCCTATCATTAAGCCCGGCTAAAATATAGATGCTAGCACGCTGCAAGCCCGGTTGCCAATTCTACAACATAAGATTTGTGTGCGCAGCTAAATTTCCTGTAAAATCAAACTCGTTCAAACTCAAGATTCCAGGTGGATAAAGACGTTCAAGAAATCTGAAAAGAGAACAAAAGTTGCACAAACAAAAGAGCATAGCCATAATCGGATCGGGCGCCGTTGGCAGCTATTACGGCGGGCGGCTGGCTGAAGCCGGACATGACGTTCATTTCCTTGTCAGGCGTGACTATCACGTCGTCAGGGCTTCAGGACTCAATGTGACCAGTCCCGATGGTAATTTCACCCTGCCGCATCCTGTAGTAGCTAAAGAGAGTACAGAAATAGGCCCGGTCGACTGGGTAATTTGCGCTCTCAAGTCGACGTCTATCGCCGATGCGCAACTATTGGTTGCGCCCTGCATCGGACCGGATACCCGGGTGCTTGTGCTGATGAACGGTCTGGGCCTTGAAGACAGTTTTGCTGAGTGGTTCGGTGCTGAGAGGATATTCGGAGGGATGGCTTTTACCTGCATAAACAGGGGCAAGCCGGGATACATCCATCATATGGCCTACGGGACTGTTTCACTGGCCCACTACAGGGATGACCCTGCCGAATTGAAGAATGCCGTCGATCTCTGGGCAGACAGCAAGGTCCAGGTCGTGGCTGCGCCTTCACTGTTGCGTTCCCGATGGGAGAAGCTGTGCTGGAACATCCCGTTTAGCGGCCTGTGCGTTGCGGCAGGCGGCATAACAACGGATATTATCATGGGTAATGATGATCTCCGCGAGACAGCCCGACTACTAATGGAGGATGTCATCGCTACTGGGAATGCCGATCTGGCGTATCACGCCGAACACACACATATCGACCGGGAAACCATGATCGATATCATGTTCAAAAATACATCTACCATGGGAGCATACAAACCCAGCACAATGATTGATTTCGTGGAAAACCGTCGTATGGAGATAGAGGCCATATTCGGCGAACCGTTGCACCGGGCACGCTCATTAAAAGTCCCTGTTCCACACCTGGCCCTTCTGACAGCTTTGCTGCGGTCGCTTAACAGGGACCGAAAATAGCAGCAAATCCGATGCCACCATACTAAACTCCAGTCAGGCTTTCCTTTGTTCCTGCCCTTCTACAACCTTCTGGTACTTTTCGTGAATTACTTTCCTGTCGAATTCCCAGAATTCCTTTAGCATATCGTCCTGCTCCTGCTTGCTGAAATAGTCGAGGCAGGGGTAGAAAAAATGTTTATCTTCCTTTTCTATATGGACCGGGTAGAAATTGCCTATCGTTTCCAAGAGCGACGTGATTTCTTTAAGAGACTGCCTATCCCCATTAATATATTTTTCCCTGGCTGCCAGCAGGGCAGTTACCATCTTGCGCGCACTTATATGTTCCTCGATAAGATCATTCATGATTTTAGCGTGTTCGGGTTCAAGCTTTTTGGTTGCCAGCGCCTTAAACAGTATGTCTTCCTCTTTTCCATGATGCACCCGGTCGGCATAGGTACGCATGAAGTCGACGGCAATCATGAGGAACCCAACATCCGGCTTTTTACTCTCATCCATTTTCTTAATTTCTGCGCGCAGCAGCGCAATCATCCGTTCTATCAGCCTATGTTCTACCATTAAGGGGCCAATCGGTTTCATCTTACTCGCCTCCCTGGATATTCTTTAATCACCGGATATTATAGCTTTCGCCATAATTCTTTCCCATACTATTCATAAATCCAACGTCTTATTGCCGTTACCTCTTCTTTCTCCTTGATAATACTTCAATCAAAAATATATTCAGCGCTACAGCAAAGATTATAGGAATAGTGATAAGCCACAGGTTCCTCAGAATATCAATTCTGAAATACAGGCACACCAATAACATAACGTAGGTGAATACCACGCCAAGCATCCCGCATCCCACGGCCAGATAAATATAAACAGCCGTCTTCATCTTTAGCCCCGCATAATCAATAATATACTATCTTGCTCTTACAGCCCACATAATTATCACATTGCACATACCATTGCCCCGTAGTACAATTTCCGGGCATTACTAAATAGCTATTGATACGCAGGCGACTGCTGTTATAATTATCAGCGGGGGGTGATTTATGGATATCCAAATGACAAGTGGAATTGTGGGAATAGCGTGCCTGGGATTCGCGGCGATAGGCACATTTCTATTAGTCCCAAACCGCGAGTTGACAGGGAGGGAAAGGCTGGGGATCCACACGATATTCTGGGCTTTCATAATTTATGCGATATGGATCATATACCAGCTTGTGTGGATTGACCAAAGATGGACTGCCTGGGACAAGTATTTCTATATATGCGTCCCCTTTCTCCTTGGCCTTTTACTCAGCTTGCTGGCGGAATTTAATTCCAAGCAGCCCCCAATTAACATCGAGGACCAGCGGATCAGGAAAATCACCAACCAAACCTGGGCTAGATTACCAACCCACGTGAAAAGAGGGCTACAGGCAACAGTAATGAATATACAGGGAATTCCGGAATGGAGCGAGTTGGATATTGAGATTATAAAACCCGGAATAATAAACGCCGCCAAATGGTTCCCCATCCTGCCGTTTCCAGCCAGGGGTATCCTTCACCTGTCAATCAGCGATTGTAATAAGCTGCCCGACGCTGTTATCGCAGGGGCACTTGCACGCGAGTTAGCCCTTGCCTACCAGTCCACGCACACACCATTCGACACAGATGCGATAGATAAAGCCGGTAGAACGTTGCCCCTCAAATGGGGTTTTAAGAAAGAAATCGACGCGTTATTAAGTCAAAAATAGTAGAAGTCGGCAGCACAGGAGTTCCGTACTGTGATAATTTGGGCATTGGGCTAAGGTTGACTGAACGAAATCTGTCCGGGTTGTGTTAAATATATTGCCGGCGCTGATAGATAATTGACAATCTCACCCTGCACAACAACATGTGTCGGTACCTGTGCTACAAACCCGTGGCTCCAAAGTGAGCTTGGTATATAGACAAATCTTGAATCCGCGGCACCAATTATCAGCCACTGGTCCTGTAAACTGAACCCGCCGCCGAAATTATTGTTAAGGATGGGGAGTAACACAGGCAAATTTTCCGGCTTTATTATCACCCTGAATTGCGACGTATAATCCCGCCAGCACTCCGGACAATATTCGCCTTCGCTGCCAGCATTATTGGCGGCCCCTTCCCACACATCCTTCATAAAAAACATAAAAGTCCACGGCTGAGAAGTTCCTAATCCACTGAGGCGGTCGGGCAGCCAGCTTGAAATATAAGTCACATCGCCTTCGACACGCACCTGCTCCCCAATATGCCTGATCAACTCTTGTGTATCCAGGGCAGAAATAGATGGAACCTGCTCCGTTGCAGTTGTTGGAGAGGTTGTTGGTACGTTGACAGTCAGTATTATCGAGCTCTCAACTGATTTGTTGCCGTTTTTCGCAGTAAGTTTGTAAGTTGTTGTCTGCGCTGGCTTAATTTCGATACTACCGGATGCGGGTTGCTCTCCCAGGCCGTTATCAATCGTAATCGACTTAGCACCGCTGACATCCCACTTTAACACTACTGTTTGACCGGCCAATATTGACGATGGTATTACCTGGAAACTGGTTATGTTAATATCAGGCGGCGCACATGAAACGATGGTGAAAACAGGTAACATGCATAAGATAGCTGCAATCAAAATATAAACACGGCTCATTTGCTACCTCTCCATTATCAGTCCGGTACAAGAATGATTGTACAATCGTGAAATTACAAGATCAAATTGGTTCTCATATTCAATCAACCACCTCCACTCCAACCACCAACTCCTGCCCTCGCTACATCATTTAGCTAATTTTTCTTTCGGTAAAGATGCCATTGTATGCATGGCCTTGAATAAGAGTCTTGGTTTTGCCCTTGATAGAATAAACTTCAGCTTCAGTAAATAGTATTTGTTTGCCCGGTTTGGTTACCCTGGCTTCGCATTCCAAATATTCACCGGATGCCGGCCTGAAATAGCTTATTTTAAACTCCACAGACAGGATCCGACGGCTCTCCGGGACCAACGAGTAGCATGCATAACCTGCTGTATGGTCAGCCATGGTAGCTATGACTCCTGCATGTACAAAACCGTCTTGCTGACGAAGATGCTTCTCTAGTTTTATACGTGTTCCGAATTCACCCGGCTTCATAGACACGGGAATTAATCCGATTTCTTTGGTGAATCCCTGTACCGCATCCCTTTTCAGAAACTCCAGCCGGTTATTATCCACGCTCATGATAATCCCTCCATCGTGCATTGATTATAACCCTTTTTACGCATCAGTTTTGCTAACACTATTTGGATTAAAATTTCGTTAATAGTAGATTGATAGATATTATGGTATATTATTTACCTGACCAATGAGCTGTAAAAAATTTCATCACCCGGACTGTATGGAAACAGACTGTGCTGATGCATGCTGCCGCTACGGGGTTGACGTTCTGGCGGAAGAGTACGAGAGAATAATATCCCTGAATATTGCTTCTTACAAAGAATTTACCAAACCTTATATTAGTGACGGGGATATTCTCTACAGGACAAGAATACGCAAACGGGGCTGCATATTCCTTCAGCCGCAACGCGGTTGCCGCCTGCATTCCACTGGTCACAAGCCAATTACCTGTCTGACTTTCCCCAAGAATCTGCAAGAGGCAAGAGAAGCCTACCAGGACGGTTATTTACCCTGCTTTGACCTGAATAAAACACTAAGCCCCGAAGATATCACGTAGCAGGCAGTCATCGTTAACTCGGTAGTCTTAATGTAATGAAGGGGGTCAATATACATATATGGCCGCTGTCAACATAATTAATAGTGATACATTGAAATGTATCATATGTTACTATTCAGGCTCCGGTAATACTAAATTGGCTTGCCAGTACATTGCGGGTAATATCAAGAACACCGAGTTCAAGCTATTCAATATTGCAAAGGAAGGCACACCGGACCTTGACTCTTACGATATCGCCGGATTCGCCTGCTTCACAGATTTTATAGAGCCGCCCTACTTATTCCGGGCTTTCCTGGATAAATTAAAACGGCAAACCGGGAAGCCGGCGTTTGTCTTCAATACATACGGCTTCATCAGTGGCAAGACTCGAATCACTCTGGACAAATGGGTTACGGCCAAGGGGTTCATAGTCCTGGCGGGCCACTCTCTTCATACACCTGAAAGTTATCCTCCCATGATAGCCGGCGGCAGGGGTAATGAACAGGCGCCCAATGAAAAAGAGCTCAAGGAATTCAACAGGTTTATTTCCGGACTGGAGGAATCTTTTAATCTTCTACGCAATAGCAAAAAAGTCAGAGTAAAAATGCGAATAACAGATATATTAGTTGGTATGTTGCCAGTATTTTCGCGCACCCGGTCGAAAAAAGAAATGGGCATTAAATATGTGGATGCTGAGCTTTGCAAGAAATGCCATACCTGCGAAAAACTCTGCCCGTACAAGGCCATAAAACTGGACCCGAAGCCAGTTTTCGATATGACCAGGTGCTATGGGTGCTGGAGTTGCTACAACCACTGCCCAAACAAGGCAATATATACCAGGAAATACCGGGGTATCGGTCAATATCCAAAACCTACTGAACAACTGAGGAACAAGCTAAAATTATAACTAAAGAAAGGGGTGCGATGTTGAACCAGGCTATATTAGAACAACTTACGGATGCCATTGCGAGCCGCGGCGGCGCTACGCCGGCGGTAAAATTCCCGCAGTTTTACGATGTACTGAATGAGCTATTCACAAGTGAAGAAGCGGAAATTGCAGTTAAATTGCCGCTAGAAGGGATAACGGCAAATCAGATAGCCCAATTGACCGGAACGAAAGAAACGGGCAAGCTTGTTCAAACGCTGGAAGCCATGGCCGACAAGGGGTTATTACTTGCTGATAAGCTGGGCAGCAATACGACCTATAAGCTTCTACCCCTGATACCGGGCATGTTCGAATTTCAATTTCTAAAAGGAGGGACCGGCGAAAAAGAGCGCAAGATCATACTCCTGATACATGAGTATCTGAAAGCTTTGACTCAGGCTTCCGCCGCTGCAAAGACAACCGGCACTTCCACTTCGGAAAAGAAAAGGGTCGTCCACCTTGACGAACTCGTATCGCAGATAGCTGTAATACACAGCTACGCCGAAGTGATGGATTTAATCGACAAAACAGGGGATATCGCTGTCGGAAACTGCATGTGCCGGCACCGCGGTGAAATCGTCGGACGCCCCTGCAATAAACCCAAGGAACTCTGCATGATGTTCGGCCCCGAGGCTAAAGCGGCAACAGCCCGAGGTATAGTCAGGATGGTGAGCAAGGACGAAGCGCGCAAGCTCTTCGACCGTGCGGAAGAAGCGGCCCTGGTGCATCAATCCATGTATCATCAAGGTGGTTTTATTGAGTTTCTCTGTAATTGCTGTGTATGTCATTGCGCCACACTCAAGGGGATTTACCGGTCGCCGGTTCCCAGCCTGGCAGCTATCGTAAAACACGTAATAGAAATTGATAGGGGCTCCTGCCTGGATTGCGGGGAATGTGTGCCGCGCTGCCAGATGGAAGCGCTCAAGATGGATGGCGATGAGTTGAAGCTGGATGCTAACCGTTGCATAGGCTGCGGCCTTTGTATGTATGCCTGCCCTGCTGACACGCTCAAGCTCATTAAACGTGATAATCCCTGGGCGGCCATGTTACCCGGTCATTAACAGCAAGCGGTTTTACATTCAGCCTTGGAAAACAAGAGGATTCGCCCACCGAAATATATTGACACCACTCACTATATTTAGTATAGTCACTCCTGAAATCCTTACAGATTAACCAAAATCGAATATAGTGTCAGGAGGCTGTTCGTGAAAAGGTTATTGCCACTTCTGGTTTTGTCACTGGTTATGCTTTCATCCTTCCTGCCGGCTGCCATGGTCACAGCGGCAGATGGATATTGCCCCACGGTAACCACATTGCCTGCCACAAACGTGGGCGATAACTCGGCCAAGCTCAATGCAAGTATAGAATCATACGCTGGCGGGCAGAACAGCTTGATATTTGTGAGCAATACATCCGAGGAGTTGGGCCCGCTGGCTTTACGACCGTGTACCTTATACTTCCAGTATGGGACGCAGCAAGGAGTTTATACCCACACAACGGTGCCTTTGGCTGTGAGTTCAGGCATACAATCGTTTAGTACCAACGTGACTACACTGGACCCATGCACAAAGTATTATGTACG
>JBEKCL010000008.1:0-33566 GCA_050014895.1 Dehalococcoidia bacterium | reverse complement strand
AAAAAATCAACCTCATCTCTGATTCGGGGTAAGCCTGTGCGGTGGTACACTTGATCATTCGCAGCAGGAGCATTTAATAAGTGTCTGATATAAAACCATTTACACTCGAAGAGACCAGCATAACGGTCACAGAACGAATCATCAGTTTCGGAACTAACGGTATTAAACTGAATGGTACCCTCTACATTCCCGCAGGGGCAAGCTGGCATAACCGTGTTCCGGCCGTAATAATGTGCCATGGATATGGTAACGAGCAGGCTGCCTTTGAAACAAGCGCCAGGGACCTTGCTAATGAGGGCGTCGAAACTCTTACATTTGATTTCCGGGGACATGGAGAGAGCGGCGGCAAACTGGACGGCAGCATAGTAGATGATGTTACGGACGCTTGGGACTATCTGCACGATCAGCCGGAAGTCGACCGCAAACGTATGGGCCTTATTGGCCACAGCATGGGCGCATTTTCTGCTATCCTGGCAGCAGGCAAATTGAAGAAGGCCAAAGTGCTTATCGCTCTTTCATGCCCGGGGGAAATAGATAACGCCGTTGCCCGAAATCCAAGACATATCGCCCATCCTATACTTGTTCAGGTCGCTAAATCTATTTTCAAGATAAGCAACCTTATATTCAAGTTTAAGGTCCGCGTGGACTGGAAGAAATTCATTGAGTTCTGGCCGAAGATGAAACCTTCTGAGTCACTTGCCGGGTTGGATAATTGCTCCAAGCTTTTTGTATTTTGTTTGAGCGACCTGACGTCACCCTATCAGCGTTTTCTCCCTGCATATGCAATGGCCAGTGAACCCAAACAGGTAATTGTCTTCAGCGGCCACCATAACACTCCCATGGAAAGCGGGACACTGCGCACCCAATGGTTAAAATGGGCCGTCAAAGCGCTTTGAGGCAACAAAACTTAATAAGACAATCAACTAACTCACAGTATAACCTCCTTATTTGAAAAATAGAGGGCATGCACCAGCCCTCTATTTTTTTCTCAATTGTCCATAGTATATAATTCTATTTAGCCGGGTACTTTGAGAATTTACAGATATCGGGAGGTTGGAGGTGCTGTCTACAGGCAAGCCGTATATGCGTTTTATCGACATAGGGAAAGGTCCGCGGCTGGAGAGTGTTGTGGCCAGGGAATTGAAGCTGCGTTATCCCCTGGTAGCCGTCATACCATCGAATGATAAGCCCGAGGACGCATTTAAATTCAAGGAAAACGGCTGGGCCTGCATGATTGGCATGTTCGTGCGGGCGGCCAGGGGTGCAACAATCGCTCTCGACCGAAAAACACTGCGCTGTCCGGGAGGAAAAACGGGGGTCGGGTTTGGCAATGCGTATGCCGGGCACCTGGATATCGCATCCTCTTTCCTTTCTACAGGCAAGCCGGGCAGGTTCGAAGGAGAAGCCTATAAAAAAACACCGCAGTTAGCCAGGACAATGCTGGAATTCGTGCCCGCAATCGATTTGCCGTACAAATATGTTGTACTGAAACCCATGGAAAAGGTAGAACCCCGTAAGGAAACGCCGGAACTGGTCATTTTTCTGGCCAACCCGGATCAGCTTTCTGCCCTGATTGTTCTGGCAAACTACAGCCGTACTAATAACCACAGCGTAATCGTGAGCATGGGATCAGCCTGCAGTTCTATTTGCCTGTACCCCTTTAATGAAAATAAGACTGAGGAACCGAGGGCTGTCATCGGCCTTACTGATATCACTGTCCGTCACTACCTGGACCCTGATATACTGTCATTCACAGTCCCCTATAAAATGTTCCTACAGATGGAAGATGACGCCCCAGGCAGTTTTCTTTCCAAAAAACCCTGGAGAGAACTGAAAAAAAGAATAAAATAAAGGGTACATATAATTGAGGGGATATAATTTGTTATGGGTATATTTGAACGGATAGCCAATTCGCTATTCTGCACGGCCACTGGCGACCCGAAAAAACGCTGGCTTCTCACCCCGGTCGTTGGTTTTCTGTTTCTTTGCTTCCTGACGCTCTTATTCCTGGCATCGTTCGGGATGGATAAATGGCTACATTTCCCATTTATCGTGTACACGCCATGGACATTGATACTCGGCCTTGTCCTGTTGGTGCCGGGATGTATTCTTTTTCTATGGACTTGGACACAGTTTGTCATGGCACACGGCACTCCCGTACCAGTCAATCCGCCCAAAGAACTGGTTACCAGGGGTATATATGCATTTAGCCGAAACCCGATGCAAACAGGCATCTACCTGGCCTTCTTCGAAATTGGCCTGCTGACCGGATCGCTGGCACTGACCTTTATTTTCACTCCCTTGTTTATCATACTTATGACCATTTATGTAAAGAAGGTGGAGGAGAACGAGCTTGAGATCCAGTTCGGACAGCAATATCTTGACTATAAGAAAAAAGTAGGGATGTATTTGCCCACAATACGTTCTAAAGACTAACCTGCGCTACGAGTATTATGGAAAACCAACCACAGCAATGGAAGAAAATCACACTGCAGATAGCCGGGATGACCTGCTCTGCCTGCGTAGCCCACAACGAAGAGGCGCTATCAGCTCTGCCGGGTGTGACGAAAGCCGTAGTCAACCTGGCTACGGGTAAAGCAAGCGTAGAATACGATCCTGCGAAAGTCAGCCTTGCCGCAATGAGAAAAGCAGTTGCAGACGTGGGATACGAGGTCGTCCTGGATAAAGTGCAACTGAAAATCGGCGGCATGAACTGCCAGGCTTGCGCATCTAATATAGAGACGGCGGTCGGCGCACTCCCCGGAGTAGGAAGAGCCGTAGTGAATTTCGCAGCCGGCAGCGCCAGCGTGGAATATGCACCGGAAGTAACGCCAATTAGCGAGATCAGCAACACCATACACGAACTTGGCTACGATGTGATCGAGAAAGTCCAGGGGCAGCAGGCGCTGGACAGGGAAAGGGAAGTAAGACAGAAGGAAATCCGCCGTCAGCTTATTTACTTAATAATCTCCGGTACACTTGGCACGCTGGTCATGATAGGTATGCTCCAGCCCTACTGGATTTTCCCTCAATTCATCCCTGAGTGGCTGAATAATAAAGTCGTATTGTTCTTCCTGACAACTCCGGTCGTACTTATTCCCGGCCGTCAATTCTTCGTCAACAGTTTTAACGGACTGCGGCACGGAGTTACTGATATGAATCTGCTCTATGCTACCGGTATTGGGGCGGCTTACGGTATAGCCGTAATCAATACATTCTGGCCTGATGCCGGTTTCGGCGGAAAAGACGCCACCTTTTACGAAGCGGCGGCCCTCCTGACTGCATTCATAATCCTTGGACGGTACCTGGAAGCAGTAACACGCGGCCGTACCTCCGAAGCTATACGGAGGCTCATGAAACTACAACCCCGGACTGCACACGTTGTCAGGGAAGATCAGGAAAAAGAAATACCTGCTGATGAAGTCCTGATCAACGATATAATCGTAGTAAGACCGGGGGAGTCCATACCCGTAGATGGAACGGTGGTGGAAGGCTACTCGTCTGTCGACCAATCCATGATTACCGGCGAGAGCATCCCCATCGAGAAGAAGACAGGCGATGAGGTCATTGGCGGAACCATAAATAAAACCGGCGCTTTCAAGTTCCGGGCAACCAGGGTAGGCCGGGATACCGCCCTAAGCCAGATAATCACACTGGTGGAGGAGGCGCAAACAACCAAGGCCCCCATCCAGAGGATTGCCGACAAAGTTGCCGGAAGATTTATTCTCGGAGTCCATATCCTTTCCCTGATCACATTCCTGTTCTGGTTCTTCATCGGTTTTTCACTCTGGTTCACGCCGGACAGCCGCATGATGCTGACCCCATATTCTCTGAACCTGGTGGGTTCTTTTGGTTTTGCTTTGCTGGTTTCAGTAACAGTGCTGGTCATATCCTGTCCCTGTGCTCTCGGGCTGGCCACACCCAGCGCCATAATGGCCGGCACAGGCAAGGGAGCAGAGTACGGCATCCTGTTCAAAGGCGCCGACGCCATGGAGACAGCCTCTAAAGTAAAAGCCGTAATCTTCGATAAGACAGGAACGCTGACTAAAGGGGAGCCCTCGGTTACGGATGTGATTGCCTTAAACGGCGATGAGAAAGAAGTATTACACCTGGCGGGAGTGACCGAGAAGAACTCCGAGCACCCGCTGGGGGCAGCTATCGTAGCAGGCGCACGTGATAGAGGCATCGAACTCGAGGACGCTGACAACTTTGATGCCATCCCGGGGCAGGGCGTATTTGCCAGTTTGGGAGAGAGAAATCTTTTGCTGGGCAACCGGAGGCTTATGCAGGAGCAGGAGATTTCGATTGAGAAGCTTATCCCTGCAGCCGAACGCCTTGAGCACGAAGGAAAGACGGCAATGTTCCTCGCTGTAGATGGCGAGGCTCTCGGAATTGTGGCCGTTGCGGACACACTAAAGGAGACTTCGGCCCGCGCAATTGAGGAACTCCACAGGATGAATATCGAGGTGGCCATGATCACCGGCGATAATCTGCGGACTGCAAAAGCAATAGCAAAACAAGTCGGCATTGACCGCGTACTTGCAGAGGTTTTACCCCAGGATAAAGCAAATGAAGTAAAGAAGCTTCAGCAAGAGGGCAAAATAGTCGCTATGGTAGGCGATGGTATCAATGACGCTCCGGCCCTGGCACAGGCCGACGTGGGAATAGCCATAGGGTCCGGGACCGATGTTGCCAAAGAAACGGGAAATGTAATCCTGGTAAAGGATGACCTGCTGGATGTCGTAGCCGGCATACAGATTGCCAAAGCAACGATGAGAAAGATTACCGAGAACCTGATATGGGCCTTTGGCTACAATACTCTCGCCATACCTTTCGGTATGGGGGTACTCTATCCATTCGTGGCCCAATTAGTCAGCCCCGAGCTGGCAGCACTGCTAATGGCAACCAGTTCGTTGTCGGTGACATTAAACACCCTGAGAATGAGAGGCTTCGTCCCTGCCGTACGTCGCCAGCAAAGGGCTGTAGCAAAGACCAGGCTTGCCGTGCAAACTGCCGGATAGAGTAAAAATTGGAGTAATCAGATGAAGAATCCCAACGTGATAAGCGCAATAATTTATACAGGGATCTCACTGGTAGCTGCGGGACTTTTTATAGCCGGAACGTTGCCAGGACATTATACTGCAGTAGAACGGTTCGGAGGCGCTGCCTGGGTATTTCTATTGTGCATGATCATATCCATGCCGATAATCATTCCGCTGGTGAGAAGGAAGATGCAGTAATTTTCATCCCGGCGCTGACCGGTTGAAACCATGGCCGCTGAATTTGTTCAGCGGCCATGGTTAAATGGACACCAATTTTCCCCACTTATTTAGCTTTGGTTTTCAACGTATCCTGATAAGCCGTAGTCATATCGGCTATTTTCATGACCACATTGCCGCCGCTTATCTGGTACGCAACTGATGTCTTGGGATAATTTACGCAGGCCCCGGCGATTCCTTTACCCGTCTTGGCGTCAAAAGTCGTTGCACATGTATCGCAAACGAGGGTAATACCGTCCAGTGAAAATGTCTTACCTCTGCAGGGCGGACAAATACTCGCACGAACATAGATCGTATCATCCAGGACATATGCCATAAAGCCAATCGTGCCGCTCTGGGTATCTATCAGGAAATGCGTATTCCAATCGGACTGAATTACACTTACCGGGACCGAAACGCTATCGCCGCTCACAGTAGGTGTGATTTCCTTGGCCTTTATCGGTCCCTCCGGTTTAGGCGTAGTGTTTGATGCCGGCGCTCCCGTGGTCTGGGACGTTGATGACGTTTGTGCAGCAACCACGGTAACCGGCTGGGCCGACGTCGACGGTGACGGCGACTTAATGCCTGCCGCATCAGCCTGACCCGAGCAAGCAGCAAGGGTTAAGACCACTGCCGATAAAGCGATTGTTAATATTGTTTTTCCATGCATGTTGTTATTCTCTCCTTCTGTTGTTTAAGCCGTTACTTATTGATATTCATTCCCTGTTCTGGAAGGTGCATCTGTACCATTCTATATAACACCATTTACCTCGCTGCTTTTTATTTGGTCCCGCTCAATATCTGCGCGTTAGACACGGAACTTCAATTTGGAAATGCGTGTTCCTGTCCACAATTTGGCCGTCTTGCAGATTTATAATTTCCTTAGCCTGTTTGGCTATCTCCGCGCTATGGGTGACCATGATTATGCTACGCCCTTCTTCGTTAAGCTCATTAAACAAGCGCAGTATCTCATTACCGGTTTTCTGGTCCATATTTCCTGTTGGTTCATCCGCCAGGATAAGGCTCGGACCCATAACCAATGTCCGTGCAATGGCTACCCTCTGTTGCTCTCCACCGCTGAGCTGGCTGGGTTTATGGCTGGCCCTTTTTTCCAACCCAACCCTTTTTAATATCTCCAGTGCGTCCTTTTCGTTCTTGCCTTTGCCCGCAAAGATAAGCGGCAATAGTACATTCTCCAGAGCAGTCAAAGATGGCAACAGATGATATTGCTGAAATACATAGGCAATTTTTCCTCTTCGAATATCGACAAGGGCGTTTTCATCATAACCGTCTATCCGGTTGCCATCCAGGATGACTTCGCCGCTTGATAACTGGTCCAATCCACCTATTATGTTTAGCAGTGTGGATTTACCGCTTCCGGAAGGGCCCATGACTGCTATGAAATTACCGTTCTCCACTTTGAGTGAAACATTATCCAGCGCGGTAACTTTCGCTTCTCCCTCTCCATATATTTTCGACGCGTTAATTACTTCCAACATTTCTAACTCCTTGTTTTATTCCGGTAATCATCGCTATACCGATCTAAAGGAATCGGCAACCCTGATTTCCGAAGCCTTCATGGCCGGGTAGACTGCAGCTGCCACGGCAACGAAGATCGACACCAGCAAAGCCACCGGGAAATACTGCGGCACGAAATAAACCGTCGTCCCCTCAAAGACCAACGGACCGATTATATAAGCCATAGCGGTTCCCATGAGATAACCTGCTATACCGCCGATAATTCCAATAACAACAGCCTCATAGATAAAAATGCGGACTATTTGTTTGCGTGATGCCCCGACGGCCCTCATAATCCCGATGTCCTTAATCCTCTCGTGCACAGAGGACATCATAGTGTTGACCACTCCGAAGAGGCCGACGACTAGAGTAATGCCAGCAAGTGCGAACATCATTCCATTCATTTTCTGAACAAGCCCCAACTCAGATTGAGCGATCTGCTTAACTGCGATCGCCCGAACTCCTGGTATGTTCTTGTTTATCGATTCTGCAATCATCTCCACCGGGCAAGCGTTGCAAAGAGCGCGAATATCCATTGACGAGATCACTCCCTCTTTGTTAAAAGCACTCTGCACGGTCTGCAGCGGGATGAAGATTTGATAGTCATCACTAGCACCCGTTTCCTTGAGAATACCGGTGACCTTCACGTTCGTTTGGTTAAGCGCAACCGTGTCACCCACATTCAGTTTCAGGAGATCGGCTGCTATGGCTCCAACCAGTGCATCATCCGAGCCGGACAGGTACTCGCCTTTGCCAACATCCCACCATGTCTTGACCTTCAGTTCTTCCTGCGGCTCGATTCCCACTACAACAAGCGATACGCCGTTCACTTTGGTATTCTCATAAAGTTGCGGGGCGATTGTGGCGATGTCCCCTTCGTCAGTTATTTTCAGCGCCTCTCTTATTTTGCTATCTGCTATCTGCCTGATTTTGGGCAATTGGTCCTCGGAAATATAATTTTCTCCCACAGTAAGCGTCCCCATGCTAAGATTACCCAGTTTCATATCGAGGTTATTTATGGCAGGTATGACAGTCAAATTGGGTCCATATTGCTCAAGCTGTTTATATATCTTCGCCTGGCCGGCGAAGGCAATAGTCAGTATGCCAACGACAGTCATCGTACCTATAACGACACCTAGAGCGGCATACAATACCCTTTTTTTTCTTCGCATTATGTCTTTGCCCACAATCTGATAGAGTTTCATTAAGTCCTCCCATTTTCGGTGTTGTTTAACAGGTTACCTTATATTTTTTGGGATGTGATGGAAATACTGTGAATTTTTGATGAAGTCCAGCGTCACAATTTAAATTAAATGGACAGGCAAACCTGGATCTGCCTATCCATTCATCTTGATATAATGTGCTTTGTTACATTGCTGTCCCTGTGTAACCGAGCACACTGGGATTCATCATGCCAAAAATCATGGCTACATGAGCCACGATCAGGAAAACGCCCACTAACGTTGCATGTAATTTCAGCTTGCCCTCCGGCCTCTTGCTTCTGCCGATCACGCCGATTTCGAGCAGACTAATAGCCAACAGAGGTACAACTCCCAGGAGATAGAAACCTACGGCTATAATATCCGCAGGACCTCTCCATTGGCCGCCTGCGGAAATGGGTATGACGGCATTTAGCCAAAGATATATGAAAACACCCAGAAAATAGAAACCCGCTGTCAAACCAGCTGCCATGTTAAGTTTTCCAATCCACCCGCCCAGATTCTTACTAAACAATATAGCCAGTTCAGTGACCGCCACCGTCTCCGCCAGTATTACAGGAATCGCCATGAACAATATCAGGTTCCACGGCTGGTTGGCTACAAGTAACCCCATATAATGTGTCATGCTGTGAAGACCTCCTAAATCGCTTTCAGATCAGGATAGCAATGGAATTTGAAGTTGTGATGAAAGTCTATTGAAGAATTGGGGATTATATACTTGACAAAGGTTTATAGTACATATGTTCTCGCGCTTGAGTATTTTACGTTTCGGCATTTTGTTGCTCGATAGGAATAAATTGAAAATACATGGGTACAATCTCGTCAGTTTTGTAAACAACACTTGTAATGAACGTATTGTTATTAACCATTTTGATTTTACCCTCAATGAATCCTATTGCTAAATTCTTGTTTGCTTTATTTTTCCCCTTAATTTTACATTTGATAATACTTGATAAAGGCGGATTACTATCTACTGTAATATGGAAAAAATGCATGATTTTTTAGAATGATCAGGGGCAATGTTCAATGAACCTTGATCTGCTGTATTTGATTCATATACTTTCCCCTCTCGACCTGCGCCTGAATGGTATACGTATAATATAGGCTTACTTATAAAATTTAAGGGGTACCTAGGGTCATTATTGGTATATTTAATAAGTATTGGCGCTAATATATAATAGCCCGTTTGATTTTCTCGAAAAACTTCAATTTTCTCCACAGTATCTATTGACCATGTAGGCTGATATTGATGCCAATATCGCCAACTGCGAAAAATCTTGGCAATTAAGGGTTTACTTATCTTACGCCACGGTTTAGAGGCAATAATAATAACAAGTACGAGCAAAACTGCAATAACTAGCGTTGCAGAGAAGTAAATAGTGGCATGGGTCGTATCAATCATGCCACTAGCCTCCAGCCACCAATAAGCTGGAATAGAGATGAGTGTGAGGCTAGCAATAATAAGAAGGAGAATATTAACCCGACCCATCTCCCTATTCTACCATCCCTGCAAATGAGTACATTTGTTCGCCCTTTAACAAGTATATAATCCCCGAAGAATTGATGAACAGCAATTGCCAGGACACTATACTGCAGTAGAACGGTTCGGAGGCGCTGCCCGGGTATTTCTGTTGTGCATGATCATACTCATGCCCATCATTATCCCGTTAGTCAGAAGAAAGATGTAATAACTTCCCCGTATTATAGCTTTATTGCCCATCGATTTGATGTGAGATAAAGGTCCGTTAACCGGTTACCGGGACCGTGAAATGGAAGACGCTGCCTTTGCCCACTTCACTTTCTACCCACACCCGACCGCCATGCAACTCAACATACTTTTTCACCAAAGCCAGACCTATCCCAGCGCCACCATAGCCACGCTGCCTCGATTTATCCGCCTTATAAAAATGCTCGAAGATGAAGGGCAAATCGGCCCTGTCAATGCCACTACCTGAATCGGAAACTGAAACAGTGATCTGTTGGTTTTTATCCAGGTCAGCTTTGACTTTGATAGATCCCTCTGCTGGTGTATAGCGAAGGGCATTTTCAAGCAGATTATGCAGGACCTGCCGTATGCGGTCACGGTCAGCGTTAACAGCAGGTAATCCGTCTATCACTTCAGAAACTAAAGATATACTTTTTTCCTGGCAACGGGCCTGGAATCCGGTAACCTCTGCATTGATGATTTCTTTCAAATCGGTTTTTTCAAGGTGGAGTTTTAATTGCCCTGCCTCGGCCAGAGAAAGCTCCCTTAGATCAGTTATCAACCTGTTCAGCAGCACTGTCTCATCATATACCGATGCGATCTGTTCAGGAGTAGGCTTGATAACACCATCGAGCCACGCTTCCAGGTTGCCCTGGACTATACTAAGGGGGTTGCGGAGTTCGTGGGCAACATCTGCAAGGAGATGCTTGCGGCTTTTCTCTTTCTGCTCCAGTTGTTCCACCATTGAATTAAAAGCGTTGGATACTTCACCGACTTCATCATCACTTTTATGTTGCACCCGTTGCGTTAAATCACCTGAGGCAATCTTACGCGCCGACAAGGCAAGTTGCTGCATAGGCCTGGTTATGAGCTTGCTAACGACAAAACCCAGGGCAATAGCGATAGCTATCGCAACAAGGGCAGCTATCCCTAATGATCGCTGTGAATCATCAATAAATTTCTGCTCAGCCTGGCCGAAAGTTATGACCTGCTTACCAGACATCGTATCGCACGTGCAGGTGCCCGGCTGTTGCTGACAATAGCTGGTGAAATTCGCATTTACAGACTGATTGACCCAAATTGCAACAATGCCAATACTGATCAACGCCAAGCCCGCAAATAACAGGCTCAGTTTTATAGATAGGCTATTCATTTCCCGGTTGCTCCAATTTATACCCGACGCCTCGAACTGTGACTATGGGATTCTCAGCGTCCCCTCCTATTTTTACCAGCTTCTGACGGATGTTCTTTATATGAGCATCTATAGTTCTATCATAACCTTCATATGTTTCACCGAAAGCCGAGTCCATCAGTTGAAGCCTGGTAAATACCCTACCCGGATTTTTCGCCATGACCGATAATAGCTTGAATTCGGCTGCCGTCAGGCTGACCGTCTCATCTCTGTATTTAACTTCATGCCTTTCAAAATCAACCTGGAGTTCTCCGGCCAGTACCCGTAAAGTACTCCTCGGTCCTTCCGAATACCTGCGCAGTACAGCACCCACCCGTGCAGCTAATTCCCTAGGGCTGAAAGGTTTGGTGACGTAATCATCGGCACCCAGTTGAAGGCCGACTATTTTATCCACCTCATCATCACGCGCAGTAACCATTATTACAGGAACTTCTGAAAAGGTGCGTACGTTGCGGAAGACCTCAATTCCATCCACCTCTGGAAGATTCAGATCAAGTAATATCAGATCGGGTTTATAGTTGCGCGCTTTATCCAACGCATCCTTGCCATCGGTCGACAGAAGCACCTCATATCCGTCTTTGTCCAGATAAGCCTTGATGAGGTCACCTACTTTAGGCTCATCGTCAACCACTAATATTTTTCTTCTCGCCATTTCTCACCCTATCCCGATTGTATCACACCTAACATAAAGGGACGAAGAGGTCGAATTCTTCGTCCCTTGTGCAGGAGGATATTTATACATTGAATGGTTAATGTCGCCTGTGTCTATTACCTTGATCCGCAGCACCCACCTCTATATGTCTGACTGGTGGTACTGGTTTGAGAAGCGGCAGCACAGCAACTACCCTGGTTCCCCTGGGGCACATAGACCGGGTTGGTCGCCGTTGCCTGGTCATTGGTAGTAGTCTGCGCATATCCTGGACAGTTCGGACAAGTTGCGGTCTTTGCTACACTCGTATCCGATACAGCTACGGGAGTATAGGAAGCTGCCACTTGATTTGCCCTGCTCCCATTCGTAACAGCAATCGTAACGCTCACAGCAGAAATCACCAGTAACACTGCTACCAATACGGGAATGCCTATTCTTAGCCAGTTATTCACTATGTTTAACCTCCGGTTTCGTATTACTAAGCACACATTCTAGACATATATTGTGAATTATTTATGAATGATAGCGGATATTTCGATGAAGCCTTAGAGCTTACAAATGCCATTTACCAAATATTAAGGGACGAAATTATAATTTCGTCCCTTAAAGGAGGAGGATAATTTTCAGGGCTTTACCCCTACTTGATATCATTTTACAGACACATTATGAAAGTGTTGTGAATGACAACGATGATTTGCGTGAAGATTGCGGTAAAAGGAAGCAGGCTACTGGCTGTGATTTTTTCGTCGCTGGTAATACTGATATACACGGTTCAATGCCATCGCCGCACGATCGATGGTGGGGAACACCGCAAAATCTTTTTCCACCATTTCTTTGAATGACTTCTCCGGTAATCCATCATCAACAGATAACGTGTTCATATTAAGTACAATCACCGCCGTTTTTGAAGACATCCTGGCCAACTCCATGAATGTGTTTATCTGAATTTTGTACTCGAATTCGCGCGGTACGAAGGGGTCTTGCTCGGGACTCATCTGTAATAGAACAATATCAGGTTCATTCCAACCAGCAACAGCTTTGAAAGCCGCACGGGCTTTTTCGAGCCCCATGAACGGATTTATATCCAGCGGATTCTTAAATATATTTCCGGCATCTGTAGTATATATTTCCATCAAGGCCTTTCTGAGTTCTTCCGTTAGCAAGGGCATCTTGAGCCCGGCTCTACAGCAATCATCCGATGCCTGCACGCATGACCCTCCGCCATGGCCAATTAAAAGAGTGTTCAGACCTTTAGGCTCCGGGCAGCGCTTCAATACTGTGACAACATCAAACATTTCCTTAGCGCTGTACACGCGGATCACATTTGTCTGGTTGAGTATAGAGTCCCATGTAATATTAGACCCGGCGATCGCGCTTGTATGAGAAACAGCAGCATGGGTCCCCCCTTCCGTAGCCGCACATTTGAATATTACCACCGGTTTTTTAGCTGCCGCTTCCTTCAATACCCGGACAAGCCTGGGGCCATCATTTGTGCCTTCTATGTAGGCTGTGATGATATTGGTCTCCGGATCATTGGCGAAATATTCCAGCAAATCGCACTCGTTTACGTCGGCGGCATTACCATAGCTTACAGCTTTGCTGAAATATATGCCGCGGAGGTTCGCTTCACGTATCCCCAAAATGCATTGCCCCCCACTCTGCGCAAGGTAACCCACATCCCCGGATATTTCAGAAAAATTAATCGCCATGGTCAAGCGGGAAGCAGGGCAGTATATCCCAATACAGTTAGGGCCTATTATCCGCATGTTATATTTGCTGGCAATGCGCAGCATTTCCTCCTGCAATTGCACACCCACTTTATCTTCAATTTCTCCAAAACCAGAGACGAACAGGTGCATGATTTTGACACCCTTCCGGCCGCATTCTTCAACCAGTTGAGGTATAAAACGGTTAGGAATGGCAACGGTAACAAAATCCACGTCATCAGGTATATCCGAGACACTCGGATATATTTTCATCGCTCCGACCTCGCCTCCACTTCTACCGACAGCGTACAATTTACCGGGATATCCGAAATCAATAAGTGCCTTTAAAAATAAGTTTGCCGCATTGTAGATGAATATCTGGCCTGCGGTTGCACCGATTACCGCCACAGATTTAGGGTGAAAAACGAAGTCCAGGTCAGCCCGGTTGTTATTCTGTCGATTCAATTTAATTTCCTTATATATTCACAATAGCTTTTTCAATGCTTCGTTCAACCTATCCATACAGCGCTCCCTGCCCAATACTTCCATAGTCTGGAACAGTGGGGGAGAAGCGGTCCGGCCTGTGACAGCCACCCGCAGAACGCCGAAGAAAGGACCGGCTTTCAAACCTACTTGCTCTGTCAGTGGACGTACAGCAGTCTCCATCGGCTCCGTCTTCCAATCCTGCAGGCTTTCCAGGGCCGACAGAGAGTTGCGAAGCACCGCTATTGCCTGGATTTTTTCCAGCTTTCCCTGTAAGAGAGCTGTGTCATACACCAATTTATCAGCGAAAAAGAAATCTACCAATTGCGGGACTTCACCCAACGTCTTGGCCCTTTCCTGTACCAGA
The DNA here is from genome assembly GCA_050014895.1 of Dehalococcoidia bacterium. GTDB lineage: Bacteria > Chloroflexota > Dehalococcoidia > GIF9 > UBA5629 > JAFGLP01. Next base: position 19,468 of record JBEKCL010000008.1, on the reverse strand, counting down.
GGGGCAATTTGCCTTAAATAACTGGTATCAATAGATCTGTGGATTTCCGGCGATATGTCACGTTCCACGAAAGGCAGGCACCTCGTAACGAATTCTTCCGGTGCGAGGTTTCGTATGTAAACACCATTCATCCACTCCAGTTTGTCCATATTAAATACTGCCGCCGTCTTGCTTACTCTTTCTATCGAGAAATTCTTTATGATTTGTTCGGTTCCCATGATTTCGGTCTTATCGTCCAACGACCACCCCAACAAAGTCAGAAAATTTATCATCGCCTCCGGCAGGTAGCCTTTATCACGGTATTCGTTAATCGCCGTAGCGCCATGTCTCTTACTAAGCTTGGATTTATCGGGGCCCAGTATCATAGGCAGATGCGCAAATTGAGGCGGCTGCCAGCCGAATGCACGATAAAGCAGCAAATGCCTGGGGGTGCTGGAAAGCCATTCTTCCGCACGCATAACATGTGATATGTTCATGAAATGATCATCAATTATATTCGCCAGGTGGTAGGTTGGAAATCCATCAGATTTCAATAGCACGAAGTCGTCCAGTGTGCTATTGTCAAAGACCACTTCGCCACGGATAAGATCGGTGATGGTAGTCTTCCCCTCAAGAGGTGATTTGAAACGCACGACAGGCCTAGTTCCTCCCAACCCAGCAAACATCTTCTGTTTGTTAATTTCGTTTTCATCAAGTTCACGACAGCGCCTATCGTAGCCCGGAGGTAGTTTGCGAGCAATCTGGTCCTTACGCATACTTTCCAACCTCTCAGAAGAACAAAAACAGTAATATGCCTTGCCTTCGCTCACCAACTGGTCAGCGTATTTTTGGTACATGTTCAGCCTGTCTGATTGAAAGACCGGGCCTTCATCGCAGACCATACCGAGCCATTTCAGGCTGTCCATAATGATTTCAACTGCACCTTCCACCTTGCGTGCCTGGTCCGTATCCTCAATGCGCAAGATAAAAACCCCGTTAGTATGCCGCGCAAAAAGCCAGTTGAAAAGAGCAGTACGGATATTACCTACATGCGGATACCCGGTTGGACTGGGTGCAAAACGCACCCTGACCTGACTCGATGTGTTATCCAATTCCGCCTCCTGCAAGCGATTGATCGTAAGCAACCTGCTTTACCGGAAGCTTAACCACGTAGGTATCCGCCATGCGGTCATGCAGTCCCTGTTTACGGTTATCGAAAACAATTAAAATAAAACCTATTCCAAGGGTCGCAACACATAGTACGCTTCCCAGGAAACGGAAAAACGCAAACTTCAAATCAACAGGTGAGCTGTCAGTGCGAATTACTTTAATGCCCACACTAAGTTTCCCAACTGTCTGGCCGGTAGTGGCCCAGCAGATAATAAAATAAATAGTACATCCAACCAGGAAAACGAGAGAAGTAGTTGCCATTAACCAGATTATGCCTCCTGAAATTTGCGCACCCTTTGAAATATTATTCAAAGAGGAAAGTACGCTTGGGATATCAGGGAATATCCAGAAAAAAGATTGAGATATCACACAATATAATACGTAAAGACCTGCTAATAAAATCGCTAAATCGATGAGGCTGGCAGCCAATCTGATCCAGAATCCGGCGTACTCAAGAGCGTACTCCTTCCGTTTATCTTTCACACTGACTCCTTGTCGGGCAGCCGGATGGCTGCATGATACACGGCGGACCTTTTACCGCCATTTTAAAAGACCGGATTCTGCAGAGTGATCGAAATACGGAAAATGTAGCCCTATTTCTCCTTGCCTTTACCCTTGGTCAGAGTTTTATACATTTCCTCGTATTCTCTCAGGCTCACCCTTAATCTTTCAACCAACTGCTCTGCCTGTCTAAGCTTGCCCTTTGTCTCTTCGATCTGGGTGGTAATGTTAAACAGCAGCTCATTGCGCCTGTTGGCATTGTCAGTCTCGAAGGTTGAAAAATCTTCCTGGGACGGTTGTGCGGAGATCTGATTGTAGATGTCCTTCTGGCCGCCTGCAGGGTCCTTTTTTGCTTGACCGAATCTATCTTGTGACCTCATTTTTGAAACCTCTCTTTTGAGTAAAATTTATCACATCAGCAATACAATATCAACAGATTCCATTTTAATGACGGCGCAATTCCCGAAGTACATTCCTTAAATCCTCAGGTAAGTCTAACGTGAATGAGTGGCTTTTTCCGTCCGACGGGAGTGTTAATTCCAGGCACTGCGCATGCAGAAACTGCCTGTTGAGGAGCTTTGATTTAATCCCATAAACTTTATCCCCGAAGACGGGGTAGCCTATGGCACAGAAGTGTACCCTGATCTGGTGAGTTCTGCCTGTCTGGATACGTGCTTCCACCAGTGAGTAACCATTCAGGTATTCGATAACGCGGTAATCGGTCCTGGCCTCCCTGCCTTTGGATACAATGGCCATACGTTTACGGTTGGCAGGGTCCCGGCCAATGGGGGCATCGATCGCCCCTCTCTGCGGCTCAAGCTTACCCTTAACCAGGACAATATAACACTTTTTAACGTTACGGGACTTAAATTCATTGATAAGGAAAAGACGGGCTTTTTCATTCCTGGCAACGACCATCAAGCCCGACGTATCTTTATCCAGTCTGTGCACAATCCCTGGCCGCAGCGAATTTCCAAACCCCGCAAGATCAGGAAACTTTTTAAACAAAGCGTTGGCGAGCGTGTGCCCTGGATGACCGGGGGCCGGGTAGACCGTCAACCCCGCCGGATTATTTATGATCACAATATCCGGGTCCTCATATATAACGTCAAAAGGGATATCCTCAGGCACGAGCACGGAAGGATCTGGCGGGGGAATCAGGATTTGAATTTGATCTCCGCTTCTGAGTTTGCAGGAAGGACGCTCTATAAGGTTATTCACGGTCACATAACCATTTTGAATAAGCTTCTGAATGTGTGAACGCGTTATATCGGGGCAGGCATCAGCCAGGTATTTATCAAGGCGTCCGCCTTCATCGCGAACGTCAAACGTCCTTTTTTCCGGGCTTTGGCCTTGACTCATCCTTCTTCCTCATTGTTACCAGTGCAATAATGGCGAGGGAAATAGCGCCGACAGTAATGGCTGAATCAGCTACATTAAAGGCCGGCCAGTAAAAATTACCCCACAACCGTACGTAAATAAAATCTGTTATATGCCCCACTCTGAGCCGGTCAATCAGGTTACCCAGAGCTCCAGCAAAAATCATGCTCAATGCTATGCCGCCTAAAAAACCGAGCTCACTGAAATAGCGAAAAAACATCAGTACCACTAGCAGCCCCGCAATAGCTACTACACTTAGCAGAAAGGCCTGGTTGGGAAAAAGGCCGAAGGCCGACCCGGTATTCTGAATATTCACTATGGTTAGCTGACCCATCTCGGGAAGCGAACCACCGGGCGGGATATTAGCATTTATCCATTGCTTGCTTAGTTGATCTAAAGCAACAATTGCCGATGCGATAAGCAGGAATACAAGACCATTCCACCACGTTAAACGGTTACGTGATGCAGACATTCTTCATCGAAAGTATCAAATTTATTTTTATTAATTGCATTGTCGATAGAGGCAACCTCTTCGGCAAAGCCCCTTTTTCTCAGTTTTAACAATAAGCGATTTATTCTAACCTATGGTAAATTAAATCACAACACTAGCTGGTCAAGCATGGAGCGCACTTGCCTGATAGTGTCGACAGCCTGGCTCCTCCAGTGGTTATTTGCAAAAATGAAGGTTTTCCCGGCAACCCTGCTAATTTGTGCAATCCGCGGGAGCCATTCTTCCAACTCTTCCGGCTTATACGTGTAATCATATCTTTCCCAGGCATGTTCATGGTTCCACCATTTGGTTTCATTACGCCCATGAAAGCGGATATAGCCTATATCACTGGTTACTTCAGCAGAAGGAGGCAGCAAGCGTGGAAGCTGCGGCTCATCAACGCAACAAAAACCTATATTATTGTCCCTCATCCAATCATGTGTTTTTTGACTGAGCCAACCCGAATTACGGAATTCTATCACAAGATCAGATCCTTTCATCCAACCATGGAAATTTTTCAGGTATTCGAAATTCGGTGCTGTTGCGCCAAAGCTGTAAGGAAATTGCGCCAGCACACAACCGAGTTTTCCAGCTTCGACCAACGGCTGTAATATTTTTCGAAACGCTTCAAATACGCTGGCGTCCTGTTGTCTCTTATGCGTCATATCTTGATTTGCCTTGACTGCAAAAAGAAACCCGTCACCGGTCCTACCAGCGAGGGCTTTCATCGTCGAAGCCTCAGGCAGGGCATAATATGTGAAATTCAGTTCAACTGCATTAAATTCTTGTGCATAGTAGCTAAGCCAATTCTTGCGCGGCAAACGTTCCGGGTAATAAATACCGGCCCAGTCATCATAGCTAAAGCCGCTCGTCCCGCAATAGAACATGCTATCACTTAAACCCGGTCAAAGCTTACAAATACTACAGGGCTGTAACAATACCCCAAAGCCCGATAATTACCAGGTATATGCCAACAAGATAATTTAGTATCTTGGGAAAGATCATCACCGTAATGCCGAATACCAATGTCAATATGCCGATGAAAAGTCCCCCGGCCGATGGAAGGCCCAAAATAGCCATGCGCACACCTCCCGATATATTATTTTTATTTTTTCATTAGACTTAATATGCCCCAAACAATCAGGAAAATACCGATTATGTATTGTGCAAGGTTCCACATAAAAATAACGAGGACGCCCGCTACAATCGCGATGATACCGAGGGCAACGCTGTCGAGAGTGATTGAATTTTTAGCCATGTAGGGAAATTCCTCCTTAAGTAAGATCAATATTATTGAAAATGATATGGATTTACTATTTAGCTGTCAATACGAAACAGGGCAGCTTACGGCAGAGGTCAATCGAAGTTAGCATAAATATGATGCTCAGACAGAGATGAGTCACCTGCCGGTTAATAAAACAAAGGCGGCGGGAAATAGTTCCCGCCGCCTTCGAATAATCTTGCTGATTCCAATTATACTTCGCGGAATTCGCCTTCTACTGTGCCTTCGTCTTTAGGTGGCGGAGGAGTTCCGCCAGCAGCACCTGCCCCTTCACCACCACCCGGCGGCGGGGTATTGTGCTGGTAAACAGCCGAACCTATCTTTTGCATAGAATCATTCAATGCCTGCAGGGAACTCTTTATATAGCTTATATCTTGCCCCTGCAAAGCTGACCGCACAGCGCTGATTTTACCTTCGACCTCACTCTTAAGGTCTGCAGGTATCTTATCGCTGTACTCTCGAATTGTTTTCTCGGCCGAGTACACGGTGGCTTCAGCCACGTTCTTAGTTTCAACCTCTTCCTTTTTACGCGTATCGTCAGCAGCATGTGCTTCGGCTTCACGGCGCATCTTCTCGACCTCATCTTTATTCAAGCCACTGGAGGCAGTAATAGTAATTTTCTGTTCTTTACCCGTGCCTTTGTCCTGTGCACGGACATTGAGTATACCGTTGGCATCTATATCAAAGGTAACCTCTACCTGGGGAACACCACGTGGGGCCGGCAATATACCGTCAAGAATGAACCTGCCAAGTGTCTTGTTATCACCCGACATGGGACGTTCACCCTGCAGCACATGTATTTCGACACTCGGCTGATTGTCAGCGGCAGTGCTGAATATCTGGCTTTTGGATGTCGGGATAGTAGTATTCCTCGGGATGAGAGGCGTCATAACGCCACCCAAAGTCTCGATACCCAATGTAAGCGGAGTCACATCCAAAAGCAGGATGTCTTTTACATCACCTTTAAGTACGCCGCCCTGAATAGCTGCGCCCAAAGCAACAGCCTCATCAGGATTCACGCCCTTGATTGGCTCTTTGCCGAAGAACTGCCGGACTATTTCCTGCACCCTTGGCATCCTGGTCATACCACCAACCAGTATTACATCAGTTATCTGAGCAGCGGTCAAGCTTGCATCAGCCAGTGCTTTCTTACAAGGTTCGATACTCCTTTCAAGAAGATCAGCAGATAGCTGTTCAAGTTTCGCACGGGTCAGAGTTATGTTCAGGTGCTTGGGACCCGAGGCATCAGCCGTAATAAACGGAAGATTAATCTCCGCCTGGCCGACTGTCGACAACTCCCTCTTGGCCTTCTCGGCTGCATCCTTAAGCCTCTGTAAAGCCATCTTGTCCTGTCTGAGGTCAATGCCCTGTTCCTTCTTGAATTCATCCGTAAGCCAGTCCATGACCTTCAGGTCGATGTCATCGCCGCCAAGGTGCGTGTCCCCATTGGTAGACTTGACCTGGAACGTACCCTCGCCAAGCTCAAGTATTGAGACATCAAATGTTCCGCCGCCGAGGTCATAAACGGCAATCATCTCTTCCTTCTTCTTATCCATGCCGTAAGCTAATGCAGATGCAGTTGGTTCGTTGACAATGCGGATCACATTTAAGCCCGCTATAGTGCCTGCATCCTTTGTAGCCTGCCTCTGGCTATCATTGAAGTAAGCGGGGACTGTGACTACCGCATCCGTAACTTTCTCGCCCATGTAAGCTTCAGCATCCAGCTTGAGTTTTTGCAGAATCATAGCCGAAATTTCGGGCGGGCTGTACTCTTTGCCGCCCATGACCACTTTGGCATCACCGTTAGATGCCTCAACTATCTTGTAAGGCAATCTCTTGATATCATTCTGCACCTCGGGATCCTTGAATTTGCGGCCCATAAGGCGCTTGATACTGAAGATAGTGTTCTCCGGATTAGTTATAGCCTGTCTCTTTGCAAGTAAGCCAACAAGCTTCTCACCTTTTTTGTCCACAGCCACAACCGATGGAGTTAAACGCTCTCCTTCCCGGTTAGTTATGATTACCGACTCCCCACCTTCCATGGTGGCTACCAGGCTAAATGTTGTTCCAAGGTCTATTCCTACTGTTCTACCCATTTTATCCTCCTAAGCAGCAATTAATTTTCAAAATAGAAGTAACCAGCTAAATAATTGCTGATTACCCTGTTATACAAAAGATTTGGTCCCACGCCATTTTTGTTCGTTTATTTTCCTTTTCCTACTGTAACCTGTGCTGCCCTCAGCACCTTGTTTTTCATAGTGTAGCCCTTCCTGTGTTCCGATATGACCATCCCTTCCTCACCATCCTCATAGGCTATAGCTTCATGAAGGTTGGGGTCAAATGGCACTCCTACACATTCTATCTCGGTACATCCATTCGACTGCAGAACATCCTGCAGTTTGCGCTGAATTATCTTGAAACCTTCAGTCCAGGTTGAGTCTGTAGAATCCGGCTGGGCCATAGAAAATGCACGTTCCATGTCATCCACTACCGGTAACAGAGACTTTATGAGTTCCGCATTGGACCATGTTAATGAGTCTTTCTTCTCTTGCTCTGTCCTTTTCTTATAGTTTCTAAAATCAGCCTCGGATCTTTGAAGACTGGCCAGGTATTCATCTGCTCGCGCCCTTTCTGTGGCAAGTGCTTTTTTCAGGTCCTCTATACTCTCCTGTTCTTGTGTAACGGGTTCCTCGCCCACGTTGCCCTCCTTAATAATTCAGGCCTAATCGTTCTTGCAAACTCTGGCGACCAGCTCACTCAGGAGGCTTGATATATAATTGACGGCGGAAATCGCTTTCCGGTAATCCATCCTCTTTGGGCCAATAACACCAACAGTGCCCCTTGCCTGTTCAGGGACACCATAGTTGCTTAAGACCAGGCTTAAGCCATGAAGTGACGTTTCAGTGCTTTCCTCACCAATAATTACTTTGACACCTTCATCCGTCACCTGCCAATCAATTAAATGTTTCAGCCATCCTTTGGCTTCCATAAGTTCAAGTACACCAAGCATCCTTTCACGCTGGATAAATTCCGGCTGCCCCAGCATAAGGCGCACTCCCTCAAGATATGAGTCGCTATATTCAATCGCATCTTCGCTGGACATAATATCAGATATGGTACCCAGTATCTTCTTCTCTAATGGTGTCAAATCCCGCTTCTTCGCTGAAATCTGGTTTTTCGTTTGTCCCGCATATTCACGGTTAAACATAGCCGCTGTTTCATTTAGCTGCTGCTGGGTCACGAGAGTATCAAAGTTTAGTGTTTGTCTCCTTAAAACGGCATTGCTCAATATAAGAACAAGCATTGCCATATACTCATGCATCTCCACGAGTTCCAGATGCCTGAATTTGCTTTCCGATGATTTTGGGAACGTGATAATAGCGGCATTGCCCACAAGTTGAGCCATCGCAGTCGCAGCAACCTTGAGCAAACGGTCATATTCATCGACCGCTGTATCCATAAGATTTCTTATACGTTTTTGCTCTTCTCCAGGCAAACCAACATTTCGTGATATGGTTTCCACATAAAACCTGTAGCCTTTATCAAGTGGAACACCACCCGATGAGGTATAGGGCCTGGTTATGTATCCCTCTTCCTCCAGCGACGCCATGTCATTACGGATTGTTGCTGGACTCACACCCAGGCTATGATGGCGCAAAATCATCTCCGAAGCCACAGGAGTTGCTGTAGCTATATATTCGCTGACTATTATTTTTAGTACGTCGTCTCGTCTCTTATAAGCAGCCTTGCTCATTTTTAGCACTCTCCACTTTAGACTGCTAATTTACTATATAATGTAGCACCTGTAACAAAACAAGTCAAAATAGCTGTAAGCAAAGGGCGGCCACATAGCCGCCCCGAATTATACTATTTATTTCATTTATCGAAGTGTGGTCACTTTGGAGCTGCTGTAACCTCCAGCACAACATCTGACCACTGCAAGAATTGGGCAACGTTATTCCCGTTCGTGACACGCTTGGTAAACGTCGCCTCCGCCTGAAAACGCTCGAGCCTATTAGAGACATCATTAGTCAGCTCAGGGGTCACATCCACTTCTACCAGAGGTTTACTCAGGCTATAAAGTTCCATCCTTTCAAAAGGACCAGCCTCAACATTGAATTTAGGCAATGTGCTTATTGGCCAGGTCAAATGCCTTACCTGGAAACCTCCGACTCCGGTTACCGGATCAAATGGATCATCCCCAACAACTCTTCCGCCTATGAATTTAAGCTTGGCCTGTTTAATTTCCATGCCCATGAGCGGGAAAATGTTATAGCTAAAGAAAGCACGGTATCCGACATTTTTCTCATCATCGCCAGCTTTATAATAACTTGTATCTTTATCGCCCTCAGATGTGACTGTACCGCTTTCCTGCGTAACAAGGTTAATCGTTTGTACTCCACTAACAGATGCGACAGGAATTACGATCTCCTGCTTTGTCTCAGCTCCCTTCCCATCGCTGACTATCACAAAAACACTAAAGTTGCCATTTTTACTGGGTGATGTCCATGAGACTTTATTACCAACGCCGCTCAGTGTACCTGCATTTCCATCATCCCATTTGTATTGCAAGGTGTCACCGTCGGGATCACTGGCGATGGCGGTAAGAGTCGTCCGGGATGCGAACTGAAGCGCTGCAGGATCCGCTGTCAAGCTTGTAATTATGGGCGGATGATTTGCACTGACCTTTATAGTGACTGTAGATTCAGCCGTCATACCCTTTCCATCATCCACAGTCAGTTTTATTTCATAGTCCCCAAAATCCTGGGGTGCACGCCACGTATTATTGCCGCGCCCGGATTCTACAAAAGAACCACCGGACGCAGTCCATTTATAATTGATTGAATCACCATTGGGATCTGATACCACTGCCTGCAAATTAACCTCACCGCCGGGATATGTCTGATTCTGAGCAGCTGTCAGACTGGAAATTACAGGGGGTTGGTTACCTGATGGAGTTGTAGTTGACGGCGCCGCTACTTTAACACACGCAGCAGTCACTATAAGCACAAGAATAGACAACGCCATTGCCGTTGTAAATATATATTTGCGCATCTTTTAGTAACCTCCAAAGCAAAATTATTTAGTGAGGAGCAAATGTAATAACAAGAGTTACATCCGGCCATTCAATATAATCGATTGAATTATTATTATTGCTCGCCTTATAGTACAGGGCTTCAAACTGGAATTTATCTGCGCCTGCCGCTATTAGACTGGTGATTTCCGGAGTAACATCCACTTCATTGGGTGCCGACGTCAGCAATCCACCCGCATAGAAAAAATTGTCACCTGTAACATTATAGTCCGGCAACCCCCCACCGTAGCTGACCTTCCATAGTCTCAAACCTGTTAGTCCTCCAAAAGGGTCCCCGGTAATCTTACCCGGGCCGAACTTGATTTTGGCTTGTCTTACATTTGTCTTGTTTAAACTGAAAATATCGTAGGTAAAAAAAGCCCGGTAAGTGAGGTTTGCCGCGTCATCGCCTGAAAGATAACGCGTTGTGTCTTTGTCCCCGGTTGAAGTTACCGTACCACTTTCTTGTTTCGTTAAGTTGATATTGATGTCGCTGCCCGATGGGGAAACTTTGATTGTAATTGTTTGCTTCGCTTCACCACCTTTTCCGTCGCTGACTACGCAAGTAATCCCGAAATCACCCGATTTGCTGGGAGAAACCCAGGATATCTTGTTGCCCGTCCCTGAAACAGTCCCATCACTAGCATTCCAACTATATCTGACAATATCACCGTCCGGGTCATTAGCAACGCAATTGATTGTCGTACTACCGCCGGGCATAACATTTACAGGATCAGCCGATAAGCCAGTTATTACCGGGTCCCTGTTATTTGATACCGTGATCGAAGTTTTTGACTGTGCAGTGCCGCCTTTGCCATCCTCGACTGTCAGCGTGATTTCATAAGTACCAGCCTGCGACGGGGCCTGCCAGGTATTATTTGCACCTGACCCTCCAAAACCACCACCCGTGGCAGACCACTTATAGTTAAGATTTGCGTTGCCCGTATTCATAACCTTGCTTTCTATTACGACAGTCCCCCCTGGAGACGTCTGGCTTTGTACGAGCGTCAAGCTCTGGATGCCAAGCTGGCCATCATTAGTTGCAGCTTTACTACATGACAGCAATCCGATAGATATAAGTAACAGTGAAATTAGTAATGTAAATACAAAATGCCGACCTCTTTTCATCGTACGTTCAATCCTCCTCCATGGCGTAAGTAATAGCAGTATATCTAATTAATCAGATAAAAACAACGAATTACAGGGCTAGTTACTGATCTGAAGTACGTATATCATAGCTACATGCCTTCCAAGCATCGGAACTGGTCAATTGCACGTTAAAATTCCAGGTTTCACCAGCATCCAGGGACTGTCTGCTAGCCAATGCCACTCCAATATTATTTCTCTGCGCATCATAAAAGGTGACTGATATTACACAGCTTTTAATCAGAGAGTCTTTGGAATTTTTGGCTGTACCAGACACAACGGCCATGCTGCTCTTGATATTCAAATCGCCTGTGAATTCACGCGCAGTTAACTGGGAGTCAATTATCTGTAAATTTGATGCTGATGTGCAGGCTGCCTGCAGGGGAAATATGCAAAATGCCATGAAAGCTAATGAAATAATAGTTTTATAGTACCTAACTATCATCGCCGACCCCAATATATCATGCTCGATCGAAAGCATAACAGAAACTTCTATTTACTAACAACCGATATACTATACGTAGCAACTTTCCAGGCATCAGCTCCCTTAAGCTCTACCATAAAATTGCAGGCCTGGCCAGGTTCGATCCGCTGCAGGGTATCCGTATATGTCCCTATCTTGTAACCCTTGTAATCATAAAAGTCGGTGATCACCGTGCAACTTTGAATCGGCCAAATACCCTGATTCTTTACGATGCCCTTTACTGTGGCGACGCTCTGTGCAGCATCAGCGGTAAACTCATTAATAGTAATATTATGTTGCAGAACCTGGAGCTGAGACGCAGGAGAACATGCAACAAATACGGACGAAAACAGGATTAGTGCAGGCAGAACTAACAGCGCCAAGCTTGTCCGCATGTCCCTCACTATCTACAGCATTTTGTAGGATCACGCACGAGTACAGTAACAGTTGCGGTCTGGCTGGCTTTATTGCCGCTCTTATCAAAGACAGTGCACATGATATGGAAATCGCCGTAAGTTTTCGGGGCTTCCCACGTGATCGTTTGACCACTGCCCGTAATTGTTCCGTCGTTGCAGACCCACTGATAAGTCAGTGCACCACCGTCTTTGGCCGTTGCAACACAAGTCACACGCGTGTTACCTACCGCGTAAACATCCGGATGTTCAGGGGTCAAGGAAGAAATGACCGGGCCGTTTATCGAAATACTACTTGCAGAGCTACAGCCAGCTAAGGTCAATCCCGCCACCATAACTACAGCAATGCAAACCACTGCGATAATGTTATGTTTGTTCAAGTGACACTCCCTCAGGCAAAATATTATATAATCCAAACCTACTATATGATAAGTTTGGATGTACTTTTTCGCAAATTTCCGTTTGTTAAATAACAGCTTCTTCATGTATGCTTTATAAAAATATCCGACGGAGTACACCATGGCTGATTTTCAAACCAAAATAGAGAACCTTTTAAATAGGACAGCGGCCAACAACATCTGGCGGCAGACGGAATGCGTTAACCTGATTCCGTCCGAGTCAAGCCCGAGTCTGCTGGTTAAAATGTGTGAGATATCTGACCCATGCGGGCGCTATGCAGAACACCGTACGATAAAAGGCAAGGAAGTTTACTACTACCAGGCAACCGATTTCATTAGAGATGTTGAAGAGGAGTTAAGAAAAGAGCTCCAGTTATACTTCGGTTGCTCAAATATTGAATTGCGTCCGATAAGCGGCAACATGGCTAACGAGGTAGTATTCAAAGGCATCGTCAAATTTCTCAATCGTGATAAGCCGGTGAATCAACCTTCGAGAAAGATACGCGCCGTAATCAATAATGAATTGACAAATGGCGGTCACTTGAGCGCACAACCGATGGGCGCCCTGTTTAATTTTGTAGATGACAATTTAAAGACTGGAAAAGAGAATGTATTCAACTTTCCCGTGCTCGAGGAAAACCCATATAAGACCGATACGTCGAAGCTGGCATCTCTTATTGAATCTGCTAAGCCTGAGCTCATAATATTCGGTAAAAGCATGTTCCTGTACCGGGAGCCGGTTAAATTCGTTTTCGATATCACGAGTAAGATGAGCCCCCGGCCGATCATAATGTTCGATATGGCACACGTTCTTGGCTTGTACGGCTGTTTCCAGGCGCCATTTGCAGAAGGCGCAGATATTGTTACCGGTAGTGCCCACAAGACATTCTTTGGACCTCAAAGAGGTGTAATTGCCGGCAACATGGGAACTGGAACAGGCCTGGAAAAACTCTGGATCGAGATCAAGGGGAGAGCATTCCCCGGCTCTACGAGCAACCACCATCTGGGCACATTGCTCGGCCTGCTGATGGCCACTTATGAAATGAATGAATTCAAAACTGCTTATCAGGAGCAGGTAGTGAAGAATGCCCGAGCTTTCGCCAGGGCGCTTAGCAGCCGGGGTATATCGGTGGAGGGGCTTGCCACCGATGGTTTTACGGAAACACACCAGGTTGTTATTCGTGTAAGGCAATTCGGTACTGGCGAGAATATAGCCCGCAGGCTGGAGGAAAACAATATAATCACGAATTACCAGGCTTTACCCGATGACAATAGCTTCGTTGATTCCAGTGGAATTAGAATGGGAACTCAGGAAATGACCCGGTTCGGTATGAGAGAAAAGGATTTTGAACTTTTAGCCGAATACCTGGCAGATTGCGTTAAATCAAACAAGACCGTTAAAAATGAAGTTATAAAATTGCGGCAGAAGTTCCTGGTTATGCAATACTGCTTGCCTGTTGAAAAGTCGCTTCCTCTGACAGCAAAAGTATTATCCTCGATACTTCCCGGAGACTCTTATCTAAACAAATTTGCAGATAATTTAAGGGCCTTCGCAAACCGTTAAGTTAAATTTTAAGCGTCTGGGATTGCTTTCCAAATGTGCTGCAATCCCAGACGCAGATTCTGATCAGATTATCTCAAGATGGAATTTACCGATCTGACAGCATTTTCTATTTTACGGTCACATTAAGCTTGAACGTCTGTACCCCTTTCTCTCCTCCCTGCCAAGGCCTGCTATACTCAACGTAAACTGTGCTAGTGCCAGCTTTCAAAGCTTTGAAATCCCACACTTCTGTACCGGGGACGCCTACCTTACCTCCAGTGTCACCGGCAGCAACTACTTTATAGCCGGTTTGCTGCAGTACCTGTGAATCACTAATCTGTGTTTTCTCTCCCCATTGGAACCCGGTAGTACCATTTGAACAAAGTGTGATAGTAAATGTACCACCGCTCCCAATACTTACGTCCCTGACAATATCTTTCTGCTTGGAGAAATCATCGCATGTTACTGAAACTGCAACCGGTGATGGAGCTGCAGGAGCGCAACCGATTAACACCATCGATAAAATTAGAGCTAAACAAATAGCTGTGAACCAGTTCTTGATCATAGGCTTAAACCTCCTCCATATTTGATTATATTAACTTGCTAAGCATTTTAAACTTATAATAAAACGTTTTCAATACTTCTGCAGCACATTCCGACTGCAATCTTGACAATAGTCTGGCCCAAGATTACAATTTGCCAACGATTGACCACACTACGACTTAAAAGTGAAAAATAGCTGGCAAATCAAGCCTGGCGATAAGTTTGGTCGCCCTCAACGGTTTAAAATAAGGCCCCTCAGGCGGGTCCTCCGAACAACCCATCTTTTTAGCATCGCATACGGTGATGTTGGATCGTCCATTTATTATGCCCTGGGAGTGGTCGCTCTGGCGGCTGCGGGCGCCACACCTGTAGCCCTTGGTTTAGCAGGCATCATCTTTGTATTTACAGCCCTGTCATATGCCGAAGGCACAGCTATGTTCCCGGAATCGGGCGGTTCTGCAAGCTTCGCCCGTCATGGATTCAATGACTTCACGGGTTTCATAGCGGGCTGGGGGCTGATGTTTGGCTACATCGTGACCATTGCCATATCATCATTTGCAATACCTTCGTACCTGGGCTTATTCTGGATGCCGCTCAAGACATCACCGGTAGTCATGACAACGTGTGCCATGTCAATTGTGGCACTCCTGATGACGATCAATATTATAGGTGTAAGAGAATCCTCAATCCTGAATATCACGCTCGCGTTACTTGACCTTGCCACCCAGGCACTCCTGATTACCCTCGCAGTCCTGTTTTTCTTCAACCCCCAAATTATCCTCGAAAGGATTACGCACTATTGGCCTTCCCCGCAGGACCTGCTTTTCGGCATAGCCATAGCTGCTATCGCTTTCACCGGCCTGGAAACGATATCGCAGATGGCGGAAGAGACCAAGAGGCCAGAGGTCAGGGCACCGAGGGCGTTGGTTATCATGACCGTGGTCGTATTGGTCGTCTTTGCCGGAATATCGGTCTCAGCTTTCTCAACCATGCCACCCACTGAACTTGCAAAGAATTGGTCCACGGATCCCATTGCAGGCATTGCCAGTAAGCTTTCCCAGGGCATGGTCCCGGCCGACATAGCGGCAAAATGGTCCAGCGTCGAGGTTTACCAGGTATTTTTCCGGGCACTTATTGGTGGAGTACAGGCATCATTGCCCGTCCTGGTAGCAATTCTTGCCGCTACCATTCTTTTCATTGCAACCAACGCTGGACTGCTCGGAATTTCGCGACTTTCTTTTTCTCTCAGCCGTGCCAAACTGGTGCCTCCCCTAATGGGAAAGGTGCACTCCAAGTTTAAAACCCCCTATTTCTCACTCATTGTTTTTACGATCATTGCCATTGCTTTGCAGTCGCCAGGTTTTTTTATTCCTAATATGTTTTCAAATTTAGGTGGTCTGTATGCGTTCGGCTCGATGATGTCATTTGCTCTGGCACACGCCTCCATACTTGCTTTAAGAATCAAACAACCGGACTTACCAAGGCCTTTCAGGCTGGGCTTGAATATAAAGGTCAAGGGCTACTACCTGCCTTTAACAGCTATCCTTGGCCTGCTGGGCACAAGCATGACATGGGTAGTAGTGGTTATCATGCAGCCTTACAGTAGGTGGGTAGGCTTTGCGTGGATCGCTTTGGGGCTCGTAGTATACTGGTATACTCACCGGCGAAGAAACTCCGTGCCGGACGAACTAAATGGACAGTATTTCGATACCCCGGGATTAGGTTGAACTGGAATAACATATCGAACCACACTATAATGTTGATTGCTGGAGATAAATCTATAAGGTCTGGTTAATTATGGAACTCGAAAAGTTATTAGTGGCGGCACGCGGCAATGGGGTCGACCAGATAGCAGTCGAACTTGCATGCAAGATAGGGAAAAAATCCAAATCCAAGATATTTATTGTCTATGTGATCGAAGTTAACCGAAGCTTACCGGTCGATGCTATAATTAAGTCCGATATGGAAGCTGCTGAAAAAGTGTTGCTCGAAGCTGAGGAATATGCACAGCAAAATGATTTTGATGTCGAGACTGAGATCATCCAGGCACGCGATGTCGGACCGGCAATAATTGAGGTAGCCAGGCAAAATAAAGTGGACATGATAATCATGAGTATGAATTACAAGAAGAGATTTGGCTCTTTTACTATGGGCAATGCTGTGCCACATGTATTAGAAGAAGCGCCATGCAGGGTGTTAATATGCCGGGAACCGAAACCGTAAAACAGAACAGGAAAACTATAGTAATTATGGGATGCGGCCGCGTAGGCGGCAAGCTGGCGGCGATGTTTGATGCCGCCGGTCATAAGGTTACCGTGTTAGACCTTGATGCTTACAGCTTCAGAAGATTACCACCCACATTCAGCGGCACTGCTCTTATAGGTAATGGTACCGATGAGGAGATGCTGCGCAAGGCAGGCATCGAAGGTGCGGATGCATTTATAGCACTCACACAGGGAGACAATCGTAATGTTATGGCGGCACAAATAGCAAAACATGTTTTCAAGGTTCACCGGGTGATTTGCCGCATTTACGATCCGCTGAGAAAAGATATCTATGAACAGCTTGGACTTGAATCAATAAGCCCCACTGAAGTCTTCGCTGATATACTATTTAACAGGCTGGAGAAGATCTGACCGTGCTCAAACCTTTATATATCGTTATTGTTGGCGGCGGAAACATAGGTTACTACCTGAGTAAGGCTTTGCTTAACGAGGGACATGAGGTACTGATCATAGAAAGAGAGGTACGAAAATGCGAGCGGCTTGAGGATGAACTGGGCAGTTGCTGCATGCGTGGCGATGGTTGCGAAACTGCCGTGCTTACAGAGGCGGGCCTCAATAGGGCCGATGTGCTAATCGCCACTACAAGTCATGACGAAGACAATCTTGTATCATGTCAGGTAGCAAAACACCGTTTCAAAGTACCCCGGACGATCGCACTAGTCAATAATCCGGTAAATGAGAATATTTTTAAAAAACTGGGTATAGACGGCACGATCTCTGTTACCAATACCATTCTCGAGCATGTGGAACAGGAAATACCGGCCCACCCCCTGGTACATTTACTTACAATGAGCGGGCAAATTGAAGAGGTGGTCGAATTGATGGTCACCAAGGAATCGCCATCACTCGGTAAATCGATCAGCCATTTAAGGTTGCCAGCCGATACAACCATAGCACTGCTGATGCGTGAAGGTGAGCGGCCAAGGATTCCTAATCCCGATACTGTTCTTAAAGAAAATGACCGTATTATCGCTCTGACTACTATAGATAGTGAGAAGATCCTCGATAAAATGATTATTGGTTAACAGTCAAAGAGCCCAATCAGACAGACGGTATATTCAAATAATCAGATCCAAACCCGCCTTCAACTTCTTATATGTGGCATCAAGCCCCTCCGATAATACCCTGACATCAGCCACAACAGCCATAAAGTTATTATCACCGCTCCAGCGCGGAACGATATGCGTATGTATGTGACCTTCGACACCTGCGCCCGCCACCCTGCCAATATTCATGCCAATATTGAAACTGGCAGCATTTACTTCCTTTGTAAGCAACCTGACGCATAGTTGAATAAGCTCAATGTGCTCCCTGGCCTCTTTGACGTTCGCATCAGTAACATTGGCGATATGCCGGTATGGGGCGATCATTAAATGACCGGGGGCGTACGGATACGCATTTAGCATGATGAAATTGGCCTTGCCTCGATAAAGGATATAATTATCCCTGTCTTTTTTCTCTGCGGGTTTGTCACATAGTATACAGCCCTTACCCTTATCGGATTGCAGTATATATTGCATACGCCAGGGAGCCCAGATTCTCTTCATTTTGCAAACACACTGTAAAATTTACTTTTTAAATTGTATCACGATTATTGACTTTACCGCTTAACATTGATATCTTTGTCTTAATCAGATATGTCGGCAGTGGATGTAAGCTACTTTGCACGTGGCAACGTTTCCGGGAGCTTCAAGAAAGAAGTCTCCGAAGTTCTGAACGATTGTTACAAACGTTTTGGGGAACGTGTGCCTTACAAAATTGAAGTATACGCTTTCGATACCGAAGAAAATCTAAACAGCTTCCTGCGCGAGGAGAAATTCAAGCTGGGCCTTTCGTTTAACACAGTTGACGAAATTTCGGCATGTACTTATGAAGTTTTACGCGGATATCCCCGCTTGCTTATATGCCAGGAAAAATTGTCACGCTATAGCAAAGCCGGAAGAGCCGGTGCTATCCGGCATGAGGCCGCCCATACTGTGTTGCATGGTTCGCTGGAATACAGTATTTTCCAGATACCGGAGGACTGCAGACATACTGCAACGGTCAAAGGTATTGCCCCCGAAAAACTCGAAGAGGTATATTTTCAGCTTACCATGGGGGTAAAAGACTTCGAGGCAACTAAATTCCTGGTCGAGCACGACTTTATCAACTGCCAATTCACCTATGCACTGGAGTGGATAAAACCTATCGATGATGACAAAACCGCCTGGAGTATCTCACGGAGCAACAGGCAAACAAGGTTTGTTTATGAAAGTGCATTAATGCGTCCGATACTTTTTTGCGATCCCCTGCTCTCTCTGCCAAAATCGAAAAAAGTGCCCGAAGAAGACCAGATACAACTTGACTCCAGGATTGAACAAATGATTGCACTGCTGGGAGAAACAGAGGAAAACAAAGTACTTAAAGTCGCCGGCTCGATCATTGAAGTCATGGTAGACGATACCCATAAGAACATTGATGCGGCTTTCCATCAGCTCATTAATCTGATATAAATCCCCATACTACTTTAAAGCAGGTGCCCGATGAAATACCACAAATCAGTGAACTTAACTCCTAATTTGCATTGCTATATATGGCAGGGTATGGGAAATAATTGTAATACGAGTGTATTAACGGGAATACTTCAGGGGGAGAAACCGCATGTTATTATCGACCCCGGTCATATAGTCAATGAATCCAGCGAAGGATGTTTTGAAAGCCTCGAAGAATCGATGAAGGGCGATAAGATTAAAATAGAAGATATCGGGCTGATCATTAACACACATAGTCATCCCGACCATTGTAAACCCGAACCCCTAAAC